>NZ_JACHHY010000011.1 GCF_014202905.1 Chitinivorax tropicus
GGATATTTAACGCCGGAAGAATTCCGGCAGAAGTACCACCAACAGAGGACCCAGGTTGCTAATTAAAGACTGGGATACCTAACGGGGAAAGGTCAGGGAAAGGTCAAATCGCCACAACTGCTTGTTGTTTTCTTCCTCGACATGTTTGTCGCACCAAAGTTGGTACAGCACGTCCCCTCCCTTCTTTGTTTGCTGAGTTGTGCCAGAGGCACGGGTACTCAGGCTGCGGGCTTACCGCTAGACGTGTTTCTAGGTTGTAGAGTTATGCTCTGAATCACTTGGGTCTCCTTGCTGGCACTGTAATCCTGTTGACGCCACGAGGGCACAAATCCGTAATGACGGAATGTTTGCTTAAAGTCTTCTTCCTCGAAAAAACCAATCAAGTTGCTTTCATCATTCTCGGAAAATGGGAGAGCATAGACATACATGTAGCATCCCAATCGGAACTCGCATACCACATGCGGTAGTGTCGGATGGGGGGCCTTCCTAAGATATAAAGTAATTTGAGCTGATGGTTCCGGTGGGAGCATAACCACGGCAGTAGCAATGTTCGGTAAGGGCTTGTCACCGGCTTCTCCGTAGCGCACCCAATGCGCGGTTTTCGCTAGGGCAGGAAGTTCCTCTTCCGGGATTACAGACAGTGCGATTTTGCTTAGCGCTCGGTAGAAATTTTGCGGAATGATTGGCTTTCCTCTACCTAGTTGAGCAGTCAGTGCGCCGGAAGCGTCCTGGGAAATTTTCTCGGAGACGACGACCATCATTTCGTCGCCTTCTTGATTGCGGAACATCGAGCCACTGGGAAACTTAACGGTAGGTGATCCACTGCGAGCCTCAATGCCTAAGAACACTCGCTGGATGTTTAACAACTCGACAAGGGTCGGTTCGATTTCCTCTCCAAAATATTGATTGCATGTATCGCATTCGTCTGCGAGTTTTAGGTACTTGCTGCCCAAGGCGGCGGGTATCGCATGCGCTTCTTTATCAAATCTGGCTTTCGTTTTGGTCGTTCCACCGCAGAAGCGACAGATTCGGTCCGCCTTTCTAGAATTTCCGATGTCAAGGCGTTTGTCTGTTCGGGGGGTAAAAATGTCATACAACTCAAGTAACTGACCAAATACTTGGTTGTGCTCGTCTAATAGTTGGTCTTGAGGATGATTGAGTCGACGGAGAACTTCTCCGTAGCGGAACTCTTCTGCGCTTGAAGTGGGAGGGGCTTGTAGCAGCAGAAAAAACTCGCCATCAGACATGTCCGTGACTAGCTTGCGTAACCGAAACAGATGGGGTGCATTTTTCTGGTAGCGATCAACGAAGTCAGTCACTTTGTGTCTCAGCTCTGGCGTCACGCATTGAATAAACTTGAACGAAATCTTCGCAGGATCAACTTCGCCAAATATTGATGTCAATTCAAGAATGGACGCACTGGCTTCGGCCGTAAAGGTGATAGCCAAGGTGCTGATCCCACGCTCGGTCATGAAAGTCAATTCAAAGCCGTGGCTTACAGCCGTCTCAGTAAATCGGATGCCGACAGACTCCAAAACTTGCCGTATTGCCAGGGCATTGTTCGGAACGGGAATACGTTGCCCTCGCTCAAAGTCAGCTATTGTCGAGATCGCTACACCGGCCTTTGTCGCTAGGTCGGTCTGCGACCAGCCAAGCAGGCTGCGAGCTGCGCGGACTTGTTCCGGTCGAGGGGTAGTATAATGTGACACAAAAAGCACCTAGTCATATGAAAAATATGACTTCGATGATCACATCGGCTTCTGTGCTTGTCAAGGTCGAGCAGGCTAGGAAGTTGACTTGCCTGTGCAGCAGTCACCTTCAGGCCATCGAACCCAGAATGATTGGGGAGACTGGCTTGTATCCGCCATTGACATGATGCTTGGCCGATTGCAACCGTTTGAGCGGTCACAATGCCACTGAGGACGCCAGATTGATAGAGTCACATGGGCATGGTATTTTTCATGGCATTGAGTGGCCAGCAAATCGTAATATCATGTTTTTAAACATTTTTTGTTATTATTGATAACTGAGCGGGAGTGATGCCAACACCCACACCAATAAAAAGCCCGCAGCAATGCGGGCTTTTTATTGGGCGAATCGTAGGAAAAGTCTGGGGAGGCAGTAAACGACACCATGTTGCCATATGTTTAAGCGGGTGGTGACATCCGCCAGCAACAACCTCTTACGCTTGCAAATATAGATTGCATGGATTATCAGCAGAACAAACATTCACACCTATCATTTCAGATCTACAAATACCCACACAAGCAATCAAGCAATCTATTTCGAAGTCTGCAACGCCCTGGCGATTCAAAAAAAGGGAGCATTCGCTCCCTTTTTTACTAAGCCCGAAGCAATTATTTCATTGCCATCAAGCGAGCAACTGTTTTCGCTGCATCGTCTGCATATTCAGGGCTGGTAGGCTGAATCACCACCTTTTCTTTACGGGCAACACGATCCAACGCCCACAGCGGGGGGCGACCACGGCCAGTCCACACTTCTGAAGGGTTGGCGGGGTTACAGAATTTTACTGCCGCCTTGGCTTTGGTGCCTTTGTTACCACCACGCACCAATGCCTGTACGTCTTCAACAGTCAAGCCGAACTCATGGACGACTTCGCCCAGGAAGGTTTTCACTGTGCGCTGCAGGTTCTTTTGATGCTCGGCGATGCTCTTCTGAATCTCAACAGAACGCTGTTTCAATTCAGCCAGTGCAGCAGCATTGTCCTGCGTCAAAGTCTTCAGATTTGCGCGCAGACTATCGAGTGTATTACCTACCTCGCTGTCTTTGGAAGCAGGTACTGCCTTCTGGGTAGCCACAGCAGCTTTTGCCGCTGTCTTCTCTGCCTTGGCTGCTGGTTTAGCAGCAGGTGCCTTGGCGCTTTTGGCTGCTGCCTTTTTGGGGGTGGCAGCTTGATTTGCAGTATTGTTTTGGGCCTGTTCTGCCATTGCGTTCATCCTTTTCATTGATGAATTAATGCACTAATACATTCGACGAAGGGAAATCAGCGCCAGTTATTTAATTGAAATCACGGGAAGATTTCCACCAAACCAGACCTGGTTACCACCATCACTATGGGCTGATTCTAGCATCGTTTTCGAAATTTGCTGCTTTTTTTAATAGGAAACTTGTAAAAATTCTATTCACAGCTTCTTATCTCAATCGTCTGAGAAGTGTGTCGGCTTCTTTATCATACGAAGAAACCCCCAAAGAATCACAGTACCGCTCTGCGGTTTCAACGCATTATAGCGGCCAAGGCCAGCCTATGACATCTATAACTCTTACTATTTATCAGTCGCCATTTTACTGGAAAACCACCAAGAACAACGTTCCCACCAATCATGAAAATCTTTGATTTGTATCTGTTTCCTTCTGCTCACTCATGCCTGCCTCTTAGTTGAAAATTGATTATCAAAAACATGACCAGGCAGTAGATTTGTTAGATTGAAACCAATTGCAATCAGGGAAATCCAGATGATGCCATACATCACGGTAGCCAGGTCATTCAAGCACCATAGGGCACCGATTCAATTCCATAACCCCCACCAAATAACCTGAATTTTTTTACAGCCAACCTATCGATTCAGCCATTCTCACGAGCAGCGCAATCAATTCATCACCATGCGATTTGATGGAAAAATTATCATTAATTTATCAATAAGTTGTTTTTCTGCTCAATTGAACTCACAAAAATTGTCCCTTGTCTAACATATCAATCAAACAACCTTGAATGGCCTGACTATATATGCATGTGTTGGCTGGCATGCACTGACAATAACAACCGCGCACACCCATGATGCAATGAGCATGTTTTGATCGCTCTATTTTTTTGCAATACTTTTCAGACTTACCGAATTTAGATGATTGATATTCCAATGAATGGACGGACAAACTGAGCCGATCCCCAGCCAATCGGGCGCTCAATTGACCCCATTTTGATCGGCCCAACTTCGACAGACGGCATACATGACATGTATGCCATATATCATTACGCAGTACACTGAGCCCCGCCGGCGAGGTTTTGCGGTCATTTCATTTCACATGATCAAGACGTGCTGCGCCTACCGGCCCTGGCGTTGTTGTAAATATGTCAAGTAGGCCAACCAGCCCTGCTCGATCATTGGAAAAGACTTGCCAGCAACCCGCCTGACGCGGTTCAATGATGCCCTTTACTGACCAACGGATTTGCCTGCTTACTGGCGTGAATTGACTTCTTTTGGTTTTGTGGCGCTGTCGTACCGGTTTTCACCTTGATCCACCATCAGACAGGGCGCCCGCCCGATTTTGACCCACTCCAGCAGGCAGGCATGATTTGAACAACGAAGGAATGCAGTCATGATTCAACGTCTATCCGTCACGACTGCGGTGTTGTTGACCATCACCGCCTGCACCACGACTCAGCCACCCACTGCCAATGCGCCGACAACGAGCAACGCCGTGCCGACCAAGCAATCCGAGCCGCTTGCCGCGCCCGTCACGACACGGCCAGAGCCTACCCCCGCAGTGGCTGAGAAGCGCTCGATCTCTGAGGAGCTGAAAGCCATTACCTATACAAGGGGGAATCACTTGCCCACCCTGATTGGCGACGGGTGGCGGCCATTTTTCTCGATTACGCCGGCTACGCCAGTCAAGTTGGATTTCTGGGTGCTGGATAAGAAGGGCAGCAACTACCTGATCAGTGCACAGCAGGAAAACCGCCTGAGCAACGGGCAATACCGCTATAACGTGAAGGATGTATTGGCGGTGCCTGCCTTGACCGATACCATGCTATTCGGTCGCTGTGCCAGCCCGATCACGGCCCCGCAGACTGAGTTTGCATTGATCGACATGATGGGCGCGAAAAATATTCACTGGCTGGCCAGCATGGGTAAAGATGGCAGCCTGTCTGTTGTGCCCAAAAAACCTGGCCAACAGCATAAATGCACCTTCCTGATTGGTGAGAAACCCTGGACCAAGATCCTTAACTGGTAAGTCTGGGCGGCCTGGTCGCCCACCCAGACCAGGCTCTCTTTGCCCCACCCCAACCGCACCAATGACATGCATGCTTGCGCAACGGATCACATTGATGACCGTTCAGCGCAATCGGCGTATCGTGCTCACTCAGCTGCGGTATGCATGAGCACTCTGGCAGAAGATGTCACAACCAGCGCCCTACCCCGGCAGGCTGGTACCCAACAGGGGTATCGGGTCAGCCGGAAAAGGCACACCAAGCCTTGCTTGCCATATCGCCAGCCCGCTCATCAGCAAAGACGGACACATCTCAATCGATATTGCTTTTGCAAGGATCTGACATGGGTGATACCTCTGGTTTTGCAGGTCTAACTGGCTGTCCACTCCTCCCCGCCAACACTGTCTTGATCGATGTACGTGCCAGCTGTGAATATGAAGCAGGGCACCTGCCTAATGCAATCTCCCTACCCATTGACGATTTACGTGACCTGATCCGTGAACACTACCCGGATCGGAATACTCCGCTAGTGGTGTATTGCAGGTCCGGGCTGCGTGCCGCACGCGCAGAGCACATCTTGTTGTCCCTGGGCTATCACCAGGTGCGTAACGCTGGCGGCATCCTCGACCCAGCTTCATTGCCGGCTCAGGAGTAATAGACAGCTACAGGCCTGCCCCCCTGCTGCAACCTACGTATCAGATATTACCCCACAGCATAATAACAAATAAATATATAGAAATATAAATTTATAGTTTTTAGTAATAATAAATCACTGCTATTCTCCGCTGCATCCGCCCTGCCCTCGCCACCACTCGCGGCCTGGGCAGCGGGATGTGGCCGGGTTTGCCAACCCTGATACCCGGCTGTTCGTTCAATCGATGCATTGACCCCAAAGGCCATTCAATGAAAACTGAACAAGTCTGGAAACTGGGCATCCTGAGTCTTACCCTGACCACCCCGCCCCTATTGGCTGCGGATGAAACGCCCAAACCTGTGGAGCGCATCTCGGTGACTGGCTCGCGTATCCCCCGTGCGACCCAGGAGGGCCCAACCAGTGTGACGGTCATCACTGGCAAGGATCTGGAGGATCAAGGCTATAAGAATGTCTTCGACGCACTGAACCAACAAACCCAGAACACAGGCTTTACACAAGGCGCGGACTTCGGCAATACCTTCACCCCAGCGGCCAACACCATCAGCCTGCGCGGCCTTGGGCCCAATCACACACTGGTCTTGATCAATGGCCGGCGCGTGGCGGAATACCCGATTGCCTACGAGGGCAATGTCAACTTTGTGAACCTGGCCAACATTCCATCAGCCCTGATTGATCGTGTCGAAATCCTGAATGGCTCAGGCGCTGCCATCTATGGCTCGGATGCCATTGCCGGCGTGGTCAATATCATTCTGAAAAAACGTGCCAGCGGAGTCGATGTCAATCTGAAAGTCGGCGGCACCCAACGTGGTGGTGGCAGCAACGGGCGTGTGCAAGTCACTGGTGGCGCCAATGTTGGCGCGCTACGTGCCTTGTTTGGCATGGAGCTGTCGAAGACCAATGCCATCTGGTCGAAAGATCGCCCATTCATGGCCGCCAATAATATGAATGGTGAAAAACTGACACCGATCTGGTCGCGACAGAACCTCGCCAACAAGCGCTTCATCGGGCCCAGTGATGGCTGTGGTGCGCTGGCAGGCCTGTTCAACAACACCGTCGAGGCAGTTTCATCCCGCACCGGCACCACATGTGGCACCGGCCTGGCCCGCCCGACCTACTGGACTACCCAGACCCGCAACCAAAGCCAGAACTTCTACGCAGGCTTGAATTATGACCTGTCCGACGACACCACCTTGTTTGCCGATGCCTATTTCGGGCTGAACAATACCCAGAACAACACGCGTGGGCCGAGCTGGTCATCGGCGGCGGACAAGGGCGGTTACTTCTTGAACCAGCTCACCAATCGCTACGAGGTCTGGAAGCGCAGCTTTGCCCCCGAGGAAATAGGCGGCGTACAGCGCTACAACCGGGAATGGGATGATCAGGCGGCCAATCTGGCGTTTGGCGTCAAAGGCCGGCTAGGAAAAAGCAGCTGGCAATACGAAGCCGCATACAACGCCTCGGCCTATACCAGCTATGCCAGCTCGCCGTCCATCAAAAATCGCATCGATGAATTTTTCCTGGGCCCCCAGCTGGGCACCGACGTGGACGGCATCGCCATCTACGCTCCGGATGCCAGTCGCTTCGAGCAGCCCTTGACACCGCAGGCATTTGCCAGCCTTTATGCGCACACTGTCTCAAAAAATAACGCCTGGACGCAGAACCTGAGTTTCAGTGCCTATGGCGAGATCATCGAGCTGCCCGCAGGCCCCCTGTCTGCCGCCAGCGTCGTCGAATGGGGCAATCAAGGCTATAGCAACCGACCAGACAAACGCATCAATGAGCAACAGTTCTACAATCGCAGCACCGTGGTGGATGTCGGCGGCACCCGCTCCCGCTATGCATTGGCCAGTGAATTGAGCATACCGATCATCAAATCACTGAAAACCACCCTGGCTGGCCGTTACGATCACTACGACTTTGCCGACCATGCCGACAACAAATTCACCTACAGCGCTGGGCTGGAATTCAGACCGCTCGATACCCTGCTGTTCCGCAGCAACTATGCCACCAGCTTCCGCGCACCTGATATGAATTACATCTATCAGTCTGAGACCAAAGGCTACTACTCCTCCTCAACCGATTACTATCGCTGCCGCCTGGCAGGCCAGCCCCTGGCCACCTGTGATTACGCCCAGACCTCGCCCGGTGCAAATTACACCCAGTCTGGCAACAAAAACCTGAAATCGGAAAATGGCAAATCATTTGGCTTCGGCTTGGTCTGGTCACCTGTCAGCAGTTTTGACATCACGGCAGACTACTGGCAGATCCGCATCGACGACCTCGTCACCAGCCTGGATGGTGACCGCATCCTACGTGATGAAGCAGACTGCCGCACGGGCGTGCTGCCCATCGATTCCGCACTCTGCACCGACGCCATCAACCGCGTCCGGCGTAACCCATCCACCGCCATACAAGGGCCGGACGAAATCATTGCTGTGCTGATCAACCCAATCAACGCCGCCTCCGAGAAAACCAGCGGTTACGATCTGAGCGCCACCGTGCGTTGGAAGCTCGACCAATTGGGTCGTTGGAGCTGGAAAACCCAATACAGCAAGGTGCTGAGCCATAAATACAAACAGTTCGCCAATGATGAGGAGCAAGACCGCCTGAAATCACTCGACAATTCCGACTGGCCAGACAAACTGATCACCAACCTGAGCTGGTCGTTGAAAGACTGGAGCGCCACGCTGCAATTCACCCGTTATGGGCGCATCCCCAATGGCGACCAGACCACCCGGCTCACCCCCACTACGCTGACCAACCTCAGCACCCGCTACCAATTCAGCAAGCAAGGCAGCTTGTCGCTGATCGTCAACAACCTGTTCAATCAGATCAAAATCGACAACACCGGTGGCTGGCCCTACTACCCGGTGGGCAGCTACAGCTCACACGGAAGGACCGCCTGGCTGGAATTGGGTTACCACTTCAACTAAGCCCTTTCAGCCCAGACAAGGATATGGCCAATAGCACGGCCATATCCCACCATCGCCAAACAACTGCGCAAAGCCGCATCCCACCTGCGACTCAGCGGATGACTGGCCGCAGACACCGCATCGCACAGACCTCAGACAGCATGAAGGGCCATGGCCACCATGGCCCCGCGCGTCAGCTTACAGCCGCTCTGGCAGGGTCGTGGCAGGGGTCAGCTTAGGGGTATACAACAAGGCGGTCTTGTACTGCATCAGCGCCTCGTCAGGAACGTCGAAGCGGCGCAGCCACTCCTGCGTGGCGATACAGTCGAAGGCCATGTCATCGCCCCCAGCGTGAAAGGACTTGGCCAGTGGTGCGCGATAGGGTTGCAAGCAATGATTGACCAGCACATAGGCGGGGGGCTTGGGGTCAGTGGCCACAGGGGCAACCTCCGGGCGCGGCCCGGCCTGGATCACCATGCCCGCACCGTAGTCGTAGAAGGCATACCATAGCGGCGGCAACTCGCTACGCCAATTCATCAAGGTGCCGAATTCATCACGGATGGTTTGATTGACCACCGTCAGCCAGGAGACGGTTTTGATGCCATCGGGCAACTCACCCCACACACAGCCGACATCCAGCCCATTCATTTGTTGGGATAAGTAATATTCCATCCGCTGGTTTTCGTACCCCTTTGTTACTGAAACATTCAGCCCGAATCCCGCGTAGCCCGAAAACGGCTTGAGCTTGCGGCAGAAGCTCAGGAACAGTTGGATCATCAGCGTCGGCTGCTCATCCAGCGAGGTGATCGGCAGGCTGAATTCAAGAATATTGCTGCCCCAGCGGGGGTGTTGGGCGACTTGCCAAGCCCGCATGCCAATCACATTGAATGTATAAAATCCAGTGCTATCAGGCTCTTCCCCTGACCAGCAGTAATAGCCTAATTCATCATTCTTTCCCATCTTCTCCAATTTAGCCCTGAATGACTTCATTCGACGAAAATTTCGAGGAACATCTCCCTCATTTGCCCCCCATTTCAGGTGCTCACCAGCCACCGCCACATACTCTTCAAAACAATCCGCAATCGCCGCCCGCACCTCCGGCAGGTGCGCCCCGTGGAAATTGAGGGTAGCCTTCACGCAGACAGCCAGGCCAATGTAATCCTGCGGCCCATTGGGATATAGCAGCCGCCCTGGCAACAGCATCAGCTGGGCGTTTTCTTTCCAGTAGGCCGCCCAGTCCGCTGGTGGCTCATCTGGTATCACCGGCAGTTTCAGATCAACCATATCAAACCTCGTCAATAAGCAGGAACCGATGGGCAGGGGCCTCGGCCCCGGCTCATCACCCACATCAGCGCCGAGGCCAGCGCAGCCGTGCTGGACAGCGCCCCTTGCGGCAGGCCAGAGCCCTCTTCCCTGGGCTGGCTGCAATCACAGTCCTGTGGGCCGATGACCAATGCCCTGCTTGGATCGCCGGCGATTCGTTCATCTTTCCGCTTTTGATCTCTATCAGTTTCCTGCGGCGGAAACTTCATCTCCACCACCTGCTGGATATTATCCTGCGTCGGCGGCTTGGTCGGGTCTTTCACAATCACCACATCCGGTCGTCGGATATAGCCCTGCCCCGCCTCCCAAGCGGGCCGTTGCGCCTCCGGCTCATCCCAATACTTGGCCAGCCAGCCTGGCAACCAGCCATGTGGCTTGGTGGGCTGGCGTCGATCCATGATCGGCCTGGGCGGGTCTTGCGTCATGTCATAGCTGACCTCGGCCTTGTAGGGGCTGCGTCGCTGCAGGACCTGATCCAGCTCACTCAACCGCCCCGACACGCAAGCCTGCTTCAAATCCCGCCCGTCCCGGCCCTTGACCGGCTCGCCCTGGCACTTGCACATCGCACCACACAACACCCCTTGTCACGCTTGCTCAGCCGCTCCGCATCCCGCAGTGCAAGCGTGCGGGTATGGCCCTGCGGGCTGGGGTGGACCGAGCCACGCCCCATGGGCAGATCACTCATGCCCCCCTCGTCGTGAAATGCAGCGCCACCAGCTGAGCCGTCTCGACCCACGGGGTATAGCCATCATCATCAGTCTGCCCTTGGATCGGCTCACCCCCCGCATATGATACCGTGAACGGATGCCCCCCAATCGGCTCGCCCGTCGCGGCCTGCACCAGCCGGAACCGGCCACGGAACGGGCCGGATGCATTGGCAGGCTGGGCAGTGCTTGACTGCGCCGTATCATCCACCAGCGCAGCCCCCGCCCAGGGTTGATAGCTCACCATCGTCCCCCGGCCCGCACCACCCAGCACCCCCGCCGCCGCCCTGCTTGGCCCACTGGCACGGCGCCCGATCAAGGTCTGCGAGCTGATCAGCGATGCCCCACAAGTGGTCTTGCAGCCGTGGTAAGCCACCGGCTGGCCTTCATCCAACCAAGTCGTATCCCCCTCGGCAATGGCATACACCCCCATACAGGTCGGGCAGCCGACCAGATCCCCCACCCGGGCCATCGGCCTGCCTTCAGTCTCACTACCAGGCGAGGCAGACAGCACCACCCCACCGTGGTCAGTGGCATCACCCAAGACAATAACTGGCAGCATGAACGTCCTCCGCATCAAGATGAAATCACGATGGGCGGCAAGAATATGACATCCGGAAATACATCTGCAAATCTGCAAGCAGATAAAGGAAAAGCCGCAGAAGCGGCTTATTCAATAAGCGCCCAGCGGTTAGGCTGGGCGATGCCCTTGTCGAGCGATACCCCGACACGGCTCAACTTGTTTCAATCCGCGCCCAGCGGTTAGGCTGGGCGATGCTCATCGTGTTGTCGATCGACCATACTGGCGAGCAGTTTCAATCCGCGCCCAGCGGTTAGGCTGGGCGATGCCGCCAACGTAGTAGTGCAGTGCAGATAGCACGGCGTTTCAATCCGCGCCCAGCGGTTAGGCTGGGCGATGCACACCAACACCAAGACCAACACCAACCGAACCAAGTTTCAATCCGCGCCCAGCGGTTAGGCTGGGCGATGCAGAGGCAAAATCGCAAGCGGAGGCCGAACTGTTGGTTTCAATCCGCGCCCAGCGGTTAGGCTGGGCGATGCCCGGTACGCGGCACTTAACAAATTGGCGCGAAATGTTTCAATCCGCGCCCAGCGGTTAGGCTGGGCGATGCAAACCCCGCCCCGAGGCTCCAAGGTAGCTTGCCTGTTTCAATCCGCGCCCAGCGGTTAGGCTGGGCGATGCGCAGAGGCCGTTACCGCACCTGCCGTCTTCAAGTTGTTTCAATCCGCGCCCAGCGGTTAGGCTGGGCGATGCAGTCGTACCGCTCATGCTTTATAGACAAATAACGGTTTCAATCCGCGCCCAGCGGTTAGGCTGGGCGATGCGCTCGACGGTCGCACATGGGACGGAGTGCCAACATGTTTCAATCCGCGCCCAGCGGTTAGGCTGGGCGATGCTGATTGAGGCCAGCAAGGCCAAGAGTGACGATAAGTTTCAATCCGCGCCCAGCGGTTAGGCTGGGCGATGCTGCATACCTCTGGTTGATCCTCGGGATCGGCATAGTTTCAATCCGCGCCCAGCGGTTAGGCTGGGCGATGCAAAGCCGACATCACCATCCGACGAAGGATACAAGTTTCAATCCGCGCCCAGCGGTTAGGCTGGGCGATGCGTTGCCATCTCGCTATGCACCGTGACATCAGATGTTTCAATCCGCGCCCAGCGGTTAGGCTGGGCGATGCGGGTTGTTATCAGCTAATGTGGGCTCATTCTCACTGTTTCAATCCGCGCCCAGCGGTTAGGCTGGGCGATGCTCTGACGCCGCGCTGCTTGGGACATCATGAACTTGTTTCAATCCGCGCCCAGCGGTTAGGCTGGGCGATGCGCGAGCAAGCCCGCCAAGTGTTTTTGCCCGCGTTTGTTTCAATCCGCGCCCAGCGGTTAGGCTGGGCGATGCGCGCTCTGCGCGACTGTTGTTGCGAAGTAGATTGTTTCAATCCGCGCCCAGCGGTTAGGCTGGGCGATGCGGTAAATTCAAACATGGGAGAAAGCCAAGGGCTAGGTTTCAATCCGCGCCCAGCGGTTAGGCTGGGCGATGCGGACGCGAGGCTTGGCATGTTCAAAGAAACCAAAATGTTTCAATCCGCGCCCAGCGGTTAGGCTGGGCGATGCCCACCACTATTAGGGATGGTTTCCAGCAAGCGTGTTTCAATCCGCGCCCAGCGGTTAGGCTGGGCGATGCAGCCTGATACATCAATCGTTGTGATGAGCAACGAGGTTTCAATCCGCGCCCAGCGGTTAGGCTGGGCGATGCCCCGTTTTTCCATCTTTTTGATGAAACAGGCTTTTTCTGACCGCCTGCGCGAACCTGTTGCCATGTGGCAGCAGCGGGTGGGCACCTGGGGTAGTGGCCATGATTTTTCCCATTTCAATCAATTGGTTGGAAAAACGCGAACAGGGCTGGGTTTTGTCGGTTGCTGGGGGTTCGCGCTACACCACCAGCAGGCCGTCGAAATCCAGTGCTTTGAATTGTCCCTATTCTTTGATAGTCGGGTCAATAGGTTCGTGCAGGCAGTGACACCGCAGCCGGTTTGGGGTCTGGTCGATTTCGCGGTGCAGTTTGTTGTGTGGTTCTACGCCGGGTATTCGTGTGGCGGGCGCACCTGGCCAGGTGGCGCCGCCAGCGGGGGCCAGGGCTCGCTCTGCAATGCATGTCAGTCTGGCTGTTTTTTTTGCGGGCGGGGTCAGTTTCACCCATCCGGGTGCTCCGCCGTCAGCTGTACATCCGGGCCGAGCCAGGGGTCTCTCTCGACTGGGAGGTAGGCCACTTTGCCTGCATCCTGTAATAGGTGCAATCGCCAGATCAGGAAGCTGTCGGACAGTAGCCCTCGCTGCTCGTTCAGGACGATGCCGATCACCTCGCCAGCCGGGCAGCGGCCCATTTCAGCGATGGTGGCCAGTAGTTTGGTGTCGAGGTGATCCATGGGCAGATCGACCAGCTGGCCTGTTGCATCGATTTGCCGCCAGCCTTGGGCCGCTGTTTTCCAGTATGCCCATTGTTGCTGCAAGGTCTGTCGCTGCGCGGGGGGGATGGTGGCGGGTGTCAGGTGTTTCAGCGATTCCGGTGGGCACATGGCCACGGCGAATTGCCCCATATGGCTGTCATCCACTCGCCCGGTGATGTCCACCACGGATAAGGGTGTCTGTGGCAATGCCAGGCTGGCGATCATGGCCAGCATCAATTGATCGATCGCGGTGTTGCCGACCCAGACTACAATCGGGTCGGGGGTTGCCAGCGCTTGTAGCAGGTGATGATGCGTTTCCAGTGCGTGGTTGGTCAGGCTGGCCAGGTGTTGGTCGATATCGGGCCACCATTGGGCCTGGCAGATGGTCCGCAGCCATTGCAGGCGCACTGCGGGGTGGGGCTGATCGGCATCGATCAGCGGCCCGATGCGCAAGTCATCGTACATTTTGATGATCTGGCAGGGTTGCCCGCTTTGGCGGGCCATTTCCTTCAGACAGCCGGTGGCGCTGTCTCCGTGGACGACATAACGTGTCTGGCTCATGATGACTCTATACCCTGTTGTTCGACAGCTTGATCAGACCAGGCTCGGGTGACATGGTTTCACGACGGGGCGCCGAGCCTGGGCCGCCAGCGCTTGTAGCGATTTGATCACGCGCCGACGCCCGACCTCTCGTCGGCAGCCTTGCTCCCCATATCCCTTTCATTATCAGCACGATTTCAATATATGCCGCTCCCAGACTGATTCTGCGGCTTTCATCCTTTACACAAAGTGCGGCACTCGCCTTACAATGGCCAAGGTCGGTGGTTTGTCACATATCCCAGAATGCATTGCTTGTCGATTCTGGTTTTTCGCCACTCTGTGGATCTTTAGCCGAAATGAAGCCATTTTTTTCATATGGTTAGCCATCGCCTTTACTTGGCATTGCAATTGCAACCGTGATGTCATGATGTCCATTTGACATTCGGTTCATCAAATATTTCGTTCATAAGGGGTCTTTGAAATGAAACCTTGGTTTGCCAGCTTCGCCATTGCCGCTTTGTTTGCCGCCCTGCCCGCCCACGCGGAGGAAGTCATTCGCCTGGGCAATCTCAAGTTCGCTCATTATGGTGCAGTCTCCTACATCAAGGAGATCGCGCCCAAATGCGGGATCAAGGTGGAAGAGCGTATTTTTGCCAAGGGTCTGGATATCATGCCAGCCATCATTGCGGGTGAAATCGATGTGGCAGCCAGTGCTGCCGATGCTGCCGTGGCGGGTCGGGCCGGCGGGGCGCCTATCTATGCTGTGGCGGGCTTCGCCAAAGGCGGCATCCGGATTCTGGTGCGCCCGGATCTGCCTGCCAAGTCGATGGTGGATCTGAAGGGCAAGAAGGTGGGGGTCGCCCGAGGTGGCGCGCAGGAGCTGATTCTGGTGGCGGAATTGGCTAAGGCCGGGCTGACCTGGTCTGAGCAACCGGGTAAGGATGTGCAGATCGTCTATATGGCTTTTGCGGATCTGAATCAGGCTCTGATGTCGAAAAACATCGACGCCATGGCCCAATCCGAGCCCCAGTCATCCCAGGCGCTCAATAAGGGCTTTGGCAGAGAGCTGATCAACCCTTATGAAACCCCATTGGGCGAGCCGATCCGAACCTTGGTGATGAGTGAGAAATTCTATGGCACCCGCAAGGCTGAGGCGCAGAAGTTCATGAACTGCTTCATGCAGGCGACCAGGCTGTTTATCGACCACCCTGCTGTCGCTGAAAAGTATGTCCGCGAGAACATGTTCAAGAATCAGATCAGTAAGGAGGATTTCGATGATGCAATCGGCAATTCGCCGTATACCTATGATTTGAGCGTGGAGCACATCCAGACCACCACCGATATGATGATGCAGTACAAGGTGGGTAAGATGGTGAAGCCGCCCGTCGCCAAGGATTGGGTCAAACTCGACCTGCTGGAGCAGGCCAAAAAGGTCACGGAAGCCAAATAGGCAGGAGGTGATGATGTCTACCGGGTCTATCAAACGCAGGCTGACCGGGTTCATTGTCCCGGCTTGCCTGCTGGTCATCTGGCAGACCGCTGCGGGGCTGGGCTGGGTCAATCCTCAGATCCTGCCCTCGCCGCTGGCAGTGCTGGGTAAATGGTGGGCCTATTTGCTGCCCACCGAGGCGCATTCCCCTGAGACAGGCAGTTATCTGAAATGGCTGTTTTCCGGTGAATTGATCCATGATGCGATCAGCAGTCTGTACCGGGTACTACTGGGGTTTTTCATCGGCGGGGGGCTGGCCTTGCCATTGGGCTTGGCGATGGGGGCCAGCAATCGGGTATACAGCCTGATGAACCCGTTGGTCCAAGTGCTACGGCCCATTCCCCCGATTGCCTACATTCCGCTGTCGATCCTGTGGTTTGGCCTGGGAAACCCGCCTGCGGTGTTCCTGATTGCAATCGGTGCCTTCTTCCCGGTGCTGATGAATACCATCGCCGGGGTTCGACACGTTGATTCGATCTATATCCGTGCTGCCCGCAATTTGGGCGTGCGCAACCGTGACCTGTTTCTACGGGTGATGCTGCCAGCAGCCACGCCTTACATTCTGGCGGGGGCGCGCATCGGCATGGGTACCGCCTTCATCGTGGTGATCGTGTCGGAGATGATTGCAGTCAACAACGGGCTGGGTTTCCGCATTCTGGAGGCCCGCGAGTACTTCTGGTCTGACAAGATCATTGCAGGCATGCTCACCATTGGCCTGCTGGGTCTGCTGATCGACACAGGCATGAGCAAGCTGAATCATCACCTGCTGCGCTGGCACCGTGGCCTGGAAAGCTGAGGAGCACCCCATGAGCACCCATATCCAAATCCAAAATGTGCAAAAGGTATTCCAGACCACCGATCATCCTGTCGTCGCACTGAAAGACATCCAGCTCGATATTCCCCGTGGCCAGTTTGTCTGCCTGCTGGGGCCGTCTGGGTGTGGTAAATCCACCTTGCTGAATGCGGTGGCGGGTTTCAGCCTGCCCACCAGTGGCCGGATCAGGGTGGATGGGCAAGTGGTGAGCGAACCCGGCCCGGATCGGGGCATGGTGTTTCAGGAATACGCGCTCTTCCCGTGGATGACCGTGTCGCAGAACGTTGGATTCGGCTTGGAAATCAAAGGCATGAGCAAACCTGACATCCGCAGCCGTGTGGATGACTTGCTGGCCAAGCTGCATCTGAGCGACTTCCGGGATCGCTATCCCAAGGATTTGTCAGGTGGTATGCGGCAACGGGTGGCAATTGCCCGGGTGCTGGCGCTGGATTCTCCGATCATGCTGATGGACGAGCCATTTGGCGCGCTGGATGCCTTGACGCGGCGAACCTTGCAGGACGAGCTGTTGAAGATCTGGGGCGAGTTCGGTAAAACCATTCTGTTCGTGACCCACTCTATCGAGGAGTCGATCTATCTGGCTGATCGGATCGTGGTGATGACCTATCGCCCCGGTACCATCAAACGCGATGTCATGGTGTCATTGCCACGCCCACGCGACCCTAGCGGGGCGGCCTTCAACGACCTGAAGAAAGAGTTGTCCTGGCTGGTGATGGAAGAACAACAACGCCATCAGGCGGATGAATTGAAGGTGTTGACCACTGACTGAGGCCCGTCTGTCGCTCCACGCTGCATCGATCGACCCGGCGCAGGCCGGGCGATGACGCCCTGCTGGCGGATTCAGCCCCAGGAGATCAAGCCCGCCCGTTTGCTTGACGCGGGCGATGGCAGCCTGGGTCAAACCCAGGTCAAATCATGCTCTTCAAGAACACGCCTCATTGGCCCAATCAACAACATCATGCTCAACCTGATGATTCCGCCCCGCCACCGTCCGCTGGCTGGGTTGCTGATCTTGCTGTCATTGGCGGTACTGACCCTCACCATGCACTGGGCCGAGCAGGCTGAGCTATCGCGCTTGCGCGAGGCGGGTAACCATCGCCTGGAGATCTACGCGGGCAGTCTTCGCAGCACCATATCGCGCTACAGCTACCTGCCCCGCGTACTCGCGCTGAATCAGGACGTGCGTGACCTGCTGCTGCACCCGGCGGACACCCACTTGCAGCGGCGGGCCAACCGATATCTGGAGACAATCAACCAAGAGGCCGGATCGGCCACCCTGTTCGTGCTGGATTTGAATGGCACTGCGATCGCATCCAGCAATTGGTCTGCAGCTGGCTCCTACATTGGCAACAACTATGGGTTCCGTCCATACTTCCAGCAGGCCAGACAAAGCCGCCCTGGTCACTTCTATGCGATTGGCACCACCACCGGGCAGGCGGGGTATTTCCTGAGCTTGCCCATCTACCAGCAACGTAGCCTGTTGGGCATCGCTGTCGTCAAAATCAACCTGGAAACGCTGGAGAGCAGCTGGCGATCGAGCACCGAACAGGTGTTGGTGGCCGATGCCAACCATATCGTCTTCCTATCGAGCGCCCCACATCTGAAGATGCATGCGCTGCATCCGGTAACCGACCTGGCCGCCCAAAGCATTCTGCGCAGCCGCCAATACACCACGACACATTTTCCGCCTTTGCCAGTACAGCCCTCGCCGCAACGCGACAGCATCAGTCAACAATGGCGGCTGGTCGATGATCATGGGCGGACCCGACACTATCTGGCCCAGCGCCAGGCGCTGACAGACTTGGATTGGCAGATGTGGTTGCTGACTGATGCTGCATCCGCCCGACACGCACGCCAGCTGGCGCTGCTGGCCGGGGTGCCCAGCCTCGCCGCCCTGTATTTCGGGCTGTTTGCCTATCTGCAACGTCGATGCCGCATTCGCGACAATCTGGCGGCCAAGGCATTGCTGGAGCAAGCCAACAACGCCTTGGAGCAGAAAGTCATCGCCCGTACCCATGATCTGCAGCAGATGAATCACGCTCTATCCGCTGAGATCCGTGAACGGCAACACGCCGAGTCTGAATTGCGCGCCGCCCAACACGAGCTGGTGCAAGCAGCCAAGCTGGCAGCACTGGGACAGATGGCGGCGGGCATCACCCACGAGCTGAACCAGCCCTTGGCCGCTATGCGCACCCTGACTGACAATGCCCAGACCTTGCTGAGCCGCAATCAGATCGAGGCAGCACGAGGCAATCTGGGGCTGATTGCCAATCTGATCGATCGCATGGGGCGGATCACCAGTCAGCTGCGGTCTTTTGCCCGCCGGGGTGATGCACCGCAGCAGGTGTCGCTCTATGCAGCGCTATCTGGCGCGCTGTCATTGCTGGATCAGCGAATTCGCCAACAGCAGGTGACCATCGACATGGCACTGCCCGCTGATCGGTATGAGGTCTGGTTCGAGCCTATCAAACTCGAACAGATCCTGATCAATATCCTGCGCAATGCGCTGGATGCGCTGTACAACCAACTGGAATCCCACATCATCATTCGCGCCCAGCTGCAACATGACCAAATCACACTAACGATTCTGGATGATGGGCCGGGTATCCACCCCGACCACCTGCCCAGGCTGTTCGATCCTTTTTTCAGCACCAAGCGAGACCCCGACAGCATGGGGCTTGGCCTGGCGATCTCGCTAGCCACCGCCCGTGAATTCGGCGCAGACCTGTCCGCCCATAATCACCCAGCGGGTGGCGCCTGCTTTGTGTTGACCCTGAAAGCCGTGACCGAAAGCGTGACCCATGAAGCCTGATGCCCTGGAAGTGTGCTTTATCGATGACGAAGAATTGATCCGCCTGGCAACCGCACAGACGCTCGATCTGGCCGGGATCAGCAGCCGCACGTTCGAAACCGCCGAATCCGCATTGCGCGTGCTTCACGCCGACTTTGCCGGGGTCATCGTCACCGATGTCCGGCTGCCAGGAATGGATGGGCTGGCCTTGCTCAAAGAGGTCCAGTCGATCGACCCCACCCTGCCGGTGATTCTGATCACCGGTCACGGCGACATCAGCATGGCCGTCAACGCCATCCGTGATGGCGCCTATGACTTCATTGCCAAGCCCTACCCTGCCGATACCTTGCTGGACGCCATCCGCCGGGCGCAGGAAAAACGTGCATTGACGCTGGAAAATCGCCAGCTGCGGCAGGCACTGACCCAACAGTTGGGCATCGACAGCCTGTTGCTGGGAAACAGCATTCAGATGATCCAGATCCGACAGATGATCGAGGCCCTGGCGGATACCGATGCAGATATCCTGGTGCTTGGCGAAACCGGTACCGGCAAGGAAGTCGTCGCCCGTAGCCTGCATACGCATTCACAGCGCCGACACCGCCCATTCGTTGCACTCAATTGTGGTGCGCTACCGGAAAGTGTGTTCGAAAGCGAGATCTTTGGCCATGAGCCTGGAGCCTACACCGGCGCCCAAAAACGTCGGATCGGTAAGATCGAGCACGCCAGCGGAGGCACCTTGTTTCTGGACGAATTGGAAACCATGCCCCTGACGCTGCAGGTCAAGCTGTTGCGAGTCCTGCAGGAACGCACGCTGGAGCGGCTTGGCAGCAATGAGGCAATCACCGTGGACTGTCGTGTGGTTGCCGCCACCAAGGCTGATTTGCAGCAATTGGCCGAACAAGGCCGGTTCCGAGACGATTTGTATTACCGCCTGAATGTCATCACTCTGACGCTCCCGCCATTGCGTGAACGGCGCGAGGACATCCTGCTGTTATTCGAGCACTTCATCCGCCAGGCCGAGCTGCGTTACCGGCGGGAAGGCAAACCCCTGGATAGTGCTACCCGCGCCAGATTGCAGGCACACCACTGGCCGGGCAATGTGCGCGAATTGAAAAATGCCGCTGATCGACATGTGCTGGGGGTGCCACTGCATACCGACCAGCCATTGCCACTCAGGGCATTGCCGGATCTGGTGGATGAATACGAAAAAGCGTTGATCAACGACGCCATGAAACAAGCTCGTCAGCAGGTCAGCCTGGCAGCCGAGCATTTGGGCATTCCACGAAAAACGCTCTATGACAAACTGAAACGCCACGGCCTGAGCACAGACCCCGCCCTGCCCGGCAAATGACTGGCCACGGCCAAGGCGTGGCTCAATGAAAAACGCCAGCATCGCTGCTGGCGCTTTTCGTCATAGGGCTTGACTTAGCCCAGCCACCGCCGGGCATTACGGAACATGCGCATCCAACCGGAGTCTTCCTGCCACTCGGATGGATACCATGAACATTGCACCGCGCGATGTGCACGCTCAGGGTGCGGCATCATGATCGTGAACCGGCCATCTGCCGTGGTCACCCCGGTCACGCCTTTGGGCGAGCCGTTCGGGTTCAGCGGATAGGCCTCGGTTGGCTTGCCTTTGTGGTCAATGAACCGCAACGCCACCTGTGCCTGCTTCAGCGCACTGGCGCTGGCGAACTCGGCATAGCCCTCGCCATGGGACACCACGATCGGCAGCTTGCTGCCTGCCATGTCCTTGAAGAACAACGACGGGCTGTCTTGCACCTCCACCATCACGAAGCGGGCTTCGAACTGTTCGGACTGGTTGCGACCAAAATGCGGCCAATACTCAGCGCCAGGGATGATCTCCTTGAGGTTGCTCATCATCTGGCAGCCGTTGCATACCCCCAGCGCAAAGGTGTCCTGGCGCTGGAAGAAGGCTTCGAACTGCTCACGCGCACGCGCATTGAACAGAATCGACTTGGCCCAGCCCTCGCCCGCGCCGAGCACGTCACCATAGGAGAAGCCGCCACAAGCCGCCAGACCGGCGAATTCAGCCAAGGCGACCCGGCCAGCAATGATATCGCTCATGTGGACATCGAAAGCATCGAACCCTGCCTTGGTGAAGGCTGCGGCCATTTCGGCCTGGCTATTGACCCCTTGCTCCCGCAATACAGCGATACGTGGTCTGGCGCCCGTCGCAATCATCGGCGCGGCGATGTCTTCGTTCTGGTCGAAGGTCAGCTCGGCAAACAAGCCACGATCATGCTTGTCCAGAATCCGATCATATTCACTCTCGGCACAGCTCGGGTTGTCCCGCAGCAATTGCATGTGGTAGCTGGTCTCTGACCAAGCACGTTGCAGGCTGGTGCGTGTCTCGTGGAATACCGTCTTGTTGTTGCGCTTGATCTTGAGCTTGTCGTCAGATGACAGCGAACCGATCACATACAGCTCGCTACGGATGCCCGCGCTGAAGAATGCAGCCATGACCGCAGAGGTATCGGAACGGCGACATTGGATCACCGCACCCAGCTCTTCATTGAACAGCACCCCCATGATGCGACCATTTTCCGCCCGCAACACGTCTTCCGGGGTCAATTCGCCGTACTCACGCTCACTGCGGCGGCGCTCGAAGCACAGCTCGTCGATTTCTATGCTCAGGCCAACATGGCTGGCGAACATCATCTCGCACAAGGTGACGAACAAACCGCCGTCACCACGATCATGATAGGCCAGCAGCTTGTCTTCACGGTTGAGCTTCTGAATCACATTGAAGAATGCAACCAAGCGCTGAGCACTCACCACATCAGGGTTGAAATTGCCGATCTGCTTGTAGACCTGGGCCAGCGCCGATCCCCCCAGGCGGCATTTGCCCGCCCCCAGGTCGATCAGGATCAGGTCTGTATCACCCACATCGGTACGCAAGACAGGCGTCAAGGTACGGCGCACATCCTGCACCGGCGAGAAGGCCGACACGATCAGGCTGAGCGGTGCGGTGACCGCTTTCTGCTGGCCACCTTCCTGCCAGACGGTCTTCATCGACAGCGAATCCTTGCCCACCGGGATGCTGATGCCCAACGCCTTGGACAGATTCATGACCGCTTCGACTGTCTCGTACAGATTGGCATCCTCACCCGGATGTCCAGCTGGTGCCATCCAGTTGGCAGAAAGCTTGATATCGGTGATCTGATCGATGCTGGCGGCAGCGATATTGGTGATGGCTTCGCCAATCGACATACGCCCCGCAGCAGGGCCAGAAATCAAAGCCAGCGGCGTCCGCTCGCCCATCGCCATGGCTTCACCCCGATAAGTGTCGAAACCCATGGTGGTGACAGCGACGTTCGACACTGGTGTCTGCCATGGCCCGACCATCTGGTCGCGAGCAGTCATGCCACCGACAGTCCGGTCACCGATGGTGATCAGGAAGGTCTTGTCGGCAACGGCAGGTAGGCGCAACACGCGATAGGCCGCCTCATCCAGACTCAAGGTCGAGGAATCGAAACGAGGCAGATCCAGCACGCGGCGCGTCACATCGCGGGTCATCTTGGGGGGCTTGCCCAGCAGGACCTGCATGTCCATATCGACAGGTTTCGTATCGTCTTTGGCATCATGCACCACCAGCTGCCGCCGGGTTGTCGCATGGCCCAACACGGCGAATGGGCAACGCTCACGCTCACAGATCGCCTTGAATAACGGCAGATCGGCTTCGTTGATCGCCAACATGTAACGCTCTTGTGATTCGTTACACCAGATCTCCTTGGGCGACATGCCTTTTTCTTCGACCGGAATATCGCGCAGATTGACCCAGGCACCGCGATCCGAGCCATCCACCAGCTCTGGCAACGCGTTAGACAAACCACCCGCTCCGACATCATGAATCGACAGGATCGGGTTTTTCTCACCCAATTGCCAGCAGCGATCGATGACCTCTTGCGCACGGCGTTCAATCTCCGGGTTACCACGCTGCACCGAATCGAAATCCAGATCTGCAGCATTGGCGCCGGTATCCATCGATGAAGCCGCGCCCCCGCCCAGGCCGATCAACAAGCCGGGGCCACCCAATTGGATGATCAGTGCCCCTTCGGGCAGCTCATGTTTGCCAATGTGGTCGGCATCGATATTGCCAACCCCCCCGGCGATCATGATGGGCTTGTGATAGCCCCGCATCTCACCGGCGATCTGTTCTTCATAGGTCCGGAAATAGCCTGTCAGATTCGGGCGGCCAAACTCATTGTTGAACGCCGCGCCGCCGATCGGGCCATCCAGCATGATCTGCAATGGGCTGGCAATACGGTCTGGGCGGCCATACTGGCCATGCACGCCATCTTTGCCGGTGTACTCTTCCCAGGGCTGCACAAAGCTGGGAATATTGAGGTTGGAAACCGTAAAACCCGTCAAGCCAGCCTTGGGTTTCGAGCCACGACCAGTTGCCCCTTCATCGCGGATCTCTCCACCAGCACCAGTCGATGCACCGGGGAACGGCGAAATGGCCGTCGGATGATTGTGAGTCTCCACTTTCATCAGGATATGGGTGGGCCGATGTTGCCATGTCCATTTGCCGGTATCGGAATCCGGCTGCAGGCGATTGATCGCGGCACCTTCGATCACGGACGCATTGTCCGAATAGGCGACCACGGTGCCCTGCGGATGCGCCTTGTGCGTTTCGCGGATCATGCCGAACAACGACAACGGCTTGGCTTCGCCGTCAATCATGAAATCAGCATTAAATATCTTGTGGCGGCAGTGTTCAGAATTGGCCTGCGCAAACATCATCAATTCGACATCGGTCGGATTGCGCTGGATGCGCTGGAAATTCTCGACCAGGTACTCGACCTCGTCCGCACTCAGTGCCAAGCCCCAGCTCTTGTTTGCCGCATCCAGTGCTGCCTTGCCACCGGCCAGCAGATCGACCTTTTCCAATGGTTTGCTGTCGACATGGCGGAACAGCTGTCCAGCCGCATCGACCGACTCAAAGACCATTTCAGTCATGCGATCATGGATCAACGGCAGCAAAGCGCGTTTGTCGTTATCCGACAACTTGCCGCCCGATTTGGTGATATAGATCGCCATACCGCGCTCAACACGGCGGACAGCGCCGATCCCGGCGTTGTGGACGATATCCGTTGCCTTGGAGGACCACGGGGAGATCGTACCCAGGCGCGGGGTCACCAGGATCATTTCGCCAACAGTGGCGGCATTGATCGCCGGTGAGCCGTACTCCAACAGTTTTCCGAGGGTTGCCGCCTCATCCGGTGTCAGGTCGCGATCTACTTCCGCAAAGTGCCAGAATTCGGCATACACATGTTCAGCATTGATGCCGACCTGTGTCAGCCCCAGGCGTAATTTATTCAGTCGAAATGCAGACAGCGCAGCGCCGCCGCGCAGTTTGAGGATGTCAGACATGCGATTCTCGAAAAAACGGGGTGTGTTCGAAAAGACTTCGCATAATACCGCAAAAGGACGCTGCTTTCGAGGCTGAAATCGGCGAGCGTCCATGTTTTCACATAGAACTCAATCCTTTGATTGCCCATATCAAACCTCAAACCGGGCAACAAACATGACAACAACGCGGGATTGATCAACATCAACCACCCATTCACAAACGGATGCGGCCATGGGCATAGCTGCTAAACTGTGTTCCACACCGCAACAGAGCACAGCTTATCCATGGACCACTTCCCGATTTTCATGAATCTCAAAGGTCGCCCCTGCGTTGTTGTCGGCGGTGGCGATGTAGCCGCCCGCAAAGCCGGCCTGCTGGCCAAAGCCGGTGCCAACCTCACTCTTGTCTCCCCTACCCTGACAGCGGGTCTGGCAGAGGAAGCCCAAGCAGGGCGTCTGGCACACATTGCAGAGCCGTTTCATCCAAGCCATCTGGACGAAGCCATTCTGGCCATTGCCGCCACCGATGATATGCAGGTCAACAAAGCGGTGGCCGATGCCGCACAATCGCGCCGCATCCCTGTCAATGTAGTGGATCAGCCAGCCTTGTGCAGTTTTATTATGCCAGCCATCATCGACCGATCACCGGTGGTGATTGCCGTCTCCACCGGCGGTGGCGTGCCGGTGCTGGCCCGCTTGCTGCGCGCCAAGCTCGAAACCATGATTCCCGCCACCTATGGCGACCTGGCCAGGCTTGCCACCGAGTTTCGTGAGCGCGTCAAAAAACGGTTCACCAGCGTTTCGGCGCGACGGATATTCTGGGAAGACGTGCTGCAAGGCCATGTGGCCGAAAAGGTATTTGCCGGGAACCTCGATGCCGGTCGGCATCTGCTGGAGCAAGCCTTGACCAACATGGATCAGCCCGAGCAGCCAACGGGTACGGTGTACCTGATCGGTGGCGGGCCCGGCAACCCAGATCTACTGACCTTCCGCGCCCTGCGGTTGATGCAGCAAGCGGATGTCGTGCTCCATGATGCCCTGGTCGCGCCAGAGATCGTCGATCTTTGCCGGCGTGACGCTGAGCGGATCTATGTCGGCAAGCAGAGCAGCAATCATGCCCTGCCCCAGCACGAGATCAATCAACTACTGGTCCACCTCGCCCAGCAAGGCAAGCGGGTAGCGCGTCTGAAAGGCGGTGACCCGTTCATCTTTGGACGAGGCGGCGAGGAGATCGAAACCCTGGTCGAGCACAACATTCCTTTTGAAGTCGTGCCAGGCATCACCTCTGCGCAAGGCGCATCCAGCTACGCGGGCATTCCCCTGACCCACCGCGATCACGCTCAGTCCTGTACCTTTGTCACCGGGCACCGGCGCGATGGAACCGGCGCGGTCGATCTGGACTGGCCTTCACTGACGCGCCCCGAGCAGACCGTGGTGGTGTACATGGGGGTGGGACAGCTGCCGGACATCTGCCAGCAGATGATCACCCACGGCAGAGCGGCAGACACGCCTGCTGCCATCATCGAGCGGGCCACCACAGACAAGCAGCGGGTGATCATCGGCACGCTGGCCAACCTGCCCGACCACGCTGTGCAACAACGAGTCAAGGCACCAGCACTCATCGTGATCGGTGGTGTCGTCACGCTGCATGACAAGCTGAAGTGGTTCAAGACGGCCAGCCTGCAGGCTGAATGATGATCTGGCCCGTTTCGGGCCAGACCGCCGCAGCGGGCCTACTGTACTTTCTCAACCTCGATCGGGCTGGATGCAGGCGGCGACAACGGGTCCACCGGATGGCTGGTAGTGTTGATGAACAGCAGCTTGCCATCCACCTCGATACGCGCGGTCAACGCATATTGATTTCTGGCCTGCAGCTTTTTCTTGGCGTATTTCAGCGCAAAAGGGGTTGGCAACGACTTACCTTTGGTGTCGATGGTTTGTTGCGCAATGGTCACTGCAGGTGCATCCATCAGCGAAACATCATCCAGCCGGACCAAAATCTTCGCATTGGGTGGCAAGACCACTTGCTCCGGCGAAACAACCTCACCCTTCAGCTCAATCATCTTTCCCACCGGCTTGGCCTCCGCCGCCATGACGCCACCCGTCACACTGCTTGCCAGCATCGTCATTACCGCCCAACGCACCACTTGCTTCAACATATCACCTCCGTGAAAAACCAACCGACTATCTTTGGGATGGTAACGAATTTCCACTTGATATGACAACGGACTTATTGAGTCTACCTCCTCACGTGGCGGCTCCTTATACCTCATGTCGATCAACCATACCCCACCATCCACCGAACACCCTGATTCAACATGAGATAGGCTGCACGCAATGCCAGATAGTCGGTGATGGCGAACGCAAATGATTCTGTTATTGTGGCAACCAAGATCAAGCATTCTAGATGGAGCATTCCATGTCTGATGACATCACCTCGAAACGTGTCAAAACCATCGCCTTGTCGGCGGCCATCGTGGCATTGCTGGTGGGCGGGGGCAGCGCCCTGTTCGGTTCGTCCGGCAAGAAAGCTGATGGCAAGCACAATGGTGCCCATCAAGCTGCCGCAGACGCCCACCAAAGCGGCCAGGCCAGCGGCGGAGCAACCGAGGCAGCCCGTAAGAAGCTGGCTGCGGAAACCCTGAACAATCGCACCCCTGACAACCAAAACAATTTGACTGGCGCTGCGCTGGGCGGGGGCGCAATCCAGCTGGCGCAAGCCGGGCCCAACAGCAGCTCTGGTGACAGCACCAGCTATGGCGGCGGCGGGGGGGGCTCATCCAGTGCACTGCCGTTCAAAGATGGCGACCTGATTTCACTGCAATGCCAAGACAATGTCCCCGGGCCAAAGTGGCTGAATGGCTCGACCAAGGCACAGTATGTCGGGCTCTCGATGCAACAGGAAAATGCACCCGCCTCGACATGGTGGAAAGTCAATCTGGTCAAGCAAGGCATGCTGCTGGAAAGCCAGGATGGCAGCGCCGGGCAGTATCTCAGCGCGGATGGTGATAAGGGCCTGCTTTTGCAAGCCAATGCTGGCAGCCCGAATGCAGCTTGGCTGATCGAGAAGACCGAGCGTGGCTGGTCGCTCAAACATGAAACACCACAGGGTGGTCGCTTTGTGGACTGTGTCGCTGCGGACAAGCGAGTCTGGCTTGCTCCGACGCGGGATGGTCACCTGAATGGCACCAGCTGGAAGATCGTCAAGAAAGGCTCGGGTAGCGACACCTCTGCGCAACAAAGCTAACCCCAGCCATAGGTGGATAGCAAAAAGCCCCAGTAAACGCACTGGGGCTTTTTCATGCCTTGCTGACACGGTATCAGCGATAGACCAATACCGGTATTCTACTGTGCGTCAGCACCTTATTGGTTTCACTCCCCAGCAACAAGCCTTGCAGTCCACGACGACCATGAGAGGCCATCAGGATCAGATCGCAGCCATGGTGCTCTGCTGCGGCAATGATACATTGATACACAGAATCACCCGTGACCGCATCCGTGACGCATGGCACCTCACCCTCTTTGGCCAGGGCTTCCACTTTGCTGAGATACCGATCTGCCATGCCGCGTTGCTGACGCTGGAAATCCGCCACGGCAGGTGTGCTGACAGGTGCATATTCCAGCAAAGGGGTGACAGGGAACAGATCCATCACATAGATGGAGGTGATCTTGGCGCCAGTCTCTCCAGCCATCTGAACAGCCGCCTTCACGGCCATCTCTGACAAGGGGGAACCATCGGTAGGAACCAGGATATGCTTGAACATGGCGGGGTGCTCCTTCAGGAAATGGCCGCCGATCATCGAATTGACCGACATGACATACCCCTTACCTTAACCCCCACCTCCCCTTTGTCTCTTGACGGAGGTCAAGCTTTGATGCCGAGCCCACGGTGCAATCCAGTCAGATCACGCCATCAGGGTCAGATCTGCTCGAACAACGAAAGCTTTTGCGTCTGCAAAAAGGTCTTCTGCGCGGCCTCCAGAAAGGTCTGCGTCAGCGCAAAATCACTGATGGCTTGCGCGTAGTCGAGATCGCCCAGGTCGCGTTTCTGCGTAGCATATTGCAATTGCAGATCATCCAACGTGTCCCGAACGGATTCGACTTCCTTCTGCCGGGTACCGATATCGGCCTGTACGGACGTGATGTTGGTGATGGCATTCTCAACACTCTGCATGACCTGCCCAAGCTCGTTCTGGTAGAACGCCGCATTGGCGGGCGTATCTTTCTGTAACTTCAGCAGATTGGCAAACTGGGTCATGGTGTCGAAAATCTGCTTATCCTGCGACGCTTTGATGGTGAATTTGTCACCGGTTGCCGGTGCGCCATCGATGCTGGTCTGGATGCCCACATCGAATGCCACGGCACCAGGGTCACCAGGTAGCCGCTTGAAGTCGATAGCGGCATTGGGTTGGAATACCCGCGCAAACGCCCCGGCCACAGGGGGGGCGCCGGTGAACACCGAATTGCCGGTTGCTGTCTCAGTGATGTCATAACGTGTGACATTTGGTGTCACAGCGGTGTTGACTTCGAAAACGATGGTGTAATCCTTGACGGCTGCAGCCTGCCACTTGGCTAGGTCTTTGACCGTGCCCGGTGCAATGATGCCGTTACCGGTGTTGGTGTTCGGGGATGGTGCTTTGCCGACGAAAGTGCCATTACCCTCTTTGATGCGCTGATAGACATCACGTCCCGACTCACTGACGGGCAAGGCGCGCGATGGGCTAATCTGGATCTGCCGCTGTCCCTGATCCCCCAAATACACCACCTGCCCAGGGGCCACCTCGTCGAATGGCTTGGTATTGCCCTGATAGCCGGAATACAGATACTGCCCATTGCCATCTTGTGCATTGGCAAGGCCGAGCAGCTCCTTGTATCGCTCATCCAGCTCAGACAACAAGGCCGCACGATCAGACTGGGTCAGCGTCGGGTTGCCGGCATAGACAGCTTGGGTTTTGACATTTTGCAGCAAGGTCACCACGGATTGCAGATAGCCTTCGCTCAGCGACACTGCGGAGCGCGCATTCTGGCCGTTGATTTTGAATTGCTCATTGAGCGCCGACGCCTGATCCACCTGCAGGATCTGCGCCGATGCGACCGGGTCATCAGCGGGCGTCAACACCCGTCGCCCAGATGAGATCTGCTGCTGCAGTTTCACCAAGTCGGCTTGATTCTGCCGGACGCTATTGATGCCGAGATTGTAGATATTCAGCGTGCTGACGCGCATTGCCATGATACGACTTCCTTAAATATTCAGAATGCTCTTGAATGTTTCCTGAGCAATACTGATCACCTTGCTGGCGGCCAGATAGGCTTGCTGATATTTCAATAGATTGGCGGCCTCTTCATCCAGATTGACACCGGAAAACTCGCTTTTTTGTGAGTTGGCCTCCTTGACCAAGGTATCCTGCGCCTTGACCCCGATCTTGACCTCGCTCGCCTGATTCCCCACCGTGCTGACCATCTGACTGTACGCAGACTGGTAGGTGGCCGACCCATCACCCAACACATTGGCGGTCTGCAGCCCCGCCAGCGCAAGTGCATTGCGGCTGTCCGCCGATGCATTGGTATTGGGCCCGACTTTGAACACATCCCCTGCCACCGGCGCACCAGAGAGCTTGATGCTCCAGCCGTTGAAGCTGACGGCATTGGCAATGGCCGGGTTGTAATTGAGACCAGAGGCCAATGTCGTACCCGTGGTGTTGTCAACCACATTGAATTGCGTGGGGGAGGTGAATGTCACCGTCACATTGTTCCGCACCTTATCCAATTGTGGCAGAAATACTGATTGTGGTGGGTTCGGCACCGGTGCGCCAACGGGTCGGGCCGCTGGGTCGGGCACGACTTCACCGATGGTGCCGGTGCCAGTATTGACCGTGCCCTTGCTGGCCACAGTCTTGTCCACTACAAATTGATCGCCACTGGCTGGCACACCACTGATGGTGGTCTGCCAACCATTCACGGTCACTGTGGCATTGGCTGGATAGGCCCAGACATAGCTGGCATTCGTCAAGGGCACAGCCGCACCCGGACGGGCGATCGGCGCACCGGTCGTGGTGTCGGTCACTGTAAAGGTACCCGCACCGGTGAAATTGATCGTCACCTTATCATAAGGCGAATTACTGACCCCGCCATCTACCTTACCGGTGCCGACGTTGGTCAATGGCGCGTCGGTACGGAAGGGTGCCGCGGTGGCGATGCGGTTGGTGTCGGTAACCAGCATCTGGAAATCACGCGCCCCGCCTCGTGTGGGCTGGACCAGGAACGAGTCCCCCGCCAGCGGTGCGCCGGCGGTGAGCGTGAATGTCACGCCATCCATGGTGTAACCTGCAGCGATCTGGGCGGCAGTGGCATTCTGCTTGTAATTGTCAGACAAGCGGATGACATCATAGGTGCCAGCCTGCGTGAATACCACCCGATAGTCGCTATTGGTCAGCTCGCCCACTGACGACAGCTTGGCCTGGATATTGGCATTGCCGCCGTTGTTGGCATAATTGACCACGCGAGGCGTGGAGACCTGGAACAGATCCCCGCCCATGTTCCCGTCCAGGTCTTGCCCCAGACGGTGCTGTTCGTTCATGGTTCGACCAAGGCCGATAGCGACGCGACCCAACGCGTTCTGGGCCAGATTCAGGGTATTGGTACGGAAATTCAACAATGCGCCCAGTTTGCCACCCTGCAACAGGTTGTCGGGGATCGGCACATCGCTGAAGCCTTGCTTGAACGACACCGAAATCGATTCAGGATCGGTTGCCGACGGAATGGCTGAGAATTGGTTGGCGGTGCCACCCAACACCAGCATCTGCCCACTGCCGACTGCGACGTTGAGCGAGCCATCCGTCTGCTGCAAAGTGGTCACCTTGACCAGTTTGTTCAACTCTTGGATCACCGCATCCCGTTGATCCAACAGATCATTTGGATCACGCCCTGCGCCCGAGGTGCGGGCGGCGATTCCATTGTTGAGATCAGCAATCTTGGTCGCCAACGCATTGATCTGGCTGACTGTCGAGGTGATCTGCTCATTGACGCCAACTCGTACCTCCTGCAACCGGGAATCGATCTGCCGGAACCGGCTGGCCAGTGTGTTGGCCAAGCTGATCATCTGCTGGCGGGCCGGTGCCGAGGCGGGATTGGAAGCGGCGCTTTGCAGGCCTTTGAAGAAATCCTGAATCGATGGCGACAAACCAACTGTCGGGTCGGCCACGATGCCATCGATGATGTTGACCTGCTGCTCATACCCCTTCAGATAGCCCTGCGCCGACTCTGCCGACAAAACCGACTGCTGCAGGAAATCGCTATAGGCGCGGACCACATTGGTGACCTCAACCCCTCGCCCGAAGAAGCCTGCGCCGGTGAACAAGGGCTTGGAGGCCTCCTGGCGGATCTCCTGGCGGTTATACCCCGCCGTCCCTGCATTGGCGACGTTATGCGAAGTCGTCAGCAGCCCCGATTGAGCCGCATTCAACCCTGTCAACGCAACACCGAAAATCCCGCTAGCCATTGTTCAACCCCTGTCGTCGAATCGACGCATCATGCTTATTAACGGCGTCATCCGCCTAAAATTGAGTATTTCAAGCCCACTGCTGATAGGCGGCCAATGCTGCGCGCCGCATGATCTGGTGGCCCGCCACCTTGGTCAGCTTGTTGGCATATTGCGGATCAGTCGCATACCCGCCTTGCTGGAGCGCTTGCGCAAACCCGGCTGCATCCTGGCCTTGATTCAATACATCTTTGTACCGATCATTTTTCTGCAGCAACTGGGCATAGTCCTCAAATGCCGCCTGATAGGATGAGTACACGCGAAAACGCTCGACCCGTTTCTCCGGCTGGCCATTCACATATTCGGTAGTGGTAACCTCGGCCACCGGCCCCTGCCAGCTCTTACCAGCCTTGATACCGAACAGATTGTGGCTGTCCTGGCCATTTGCATCGCGAATCATGCGCTTGCCCCAGCCCGTTTCCAGTGCGGCATGCGAGGCGAGCAGATGTGGCGCCACCCCAAGCTGCTCGGCGGCGGGTTTAGCATGGCTCACCAGCTTGTCCACAAATTGTTGCATGGCGGTCTTGGTCAACGGAGCGGCCATTGGGTCTGGCCGGGTGGTGCCAGGCAAGGGTGCCACCTTGGGCTGGCGTGCCTCAAGCGGCAGCTGGGCAGGGCTGTAGACGTGGTCACGCGACAACTGCTTCATGATCATGTCCGCCAGGCCGATCCCGCCTTTGCCCGACATCTGCGTGGCGTACTGATCATCCAGCAAACCGGTGAACATCTTGGTTTCGCGGCTGCCGAACGGATCACCCTCATCCCCCATGCTGGCCGAGCGCATGGTTTTCAGCATCATCTGCAGGAACATCGACTCGAATTGCTGCGCCACGCCTTTCATGGCGCCCTTTTCATCGCGCTTGGCCTGAAGCTTTAACGCATCCAGGCTGTTGACATCCACACTCAGTCGATTGCTGAGATCGGGGCTTTGCGCCCTGCTGAGCAGAAGGGAAGGTGTCGAGTTCAAGGTCTGCATGATTCATCCGCCTGTAGGGTGGCCTGTCTTGAGGGCTACCCTCGGTGGCAGCCCCATTCATCTGATATCAAGCAAGATCTGGGCCAGTAGTATTGAGGCAGGTCAGATGAATGCGGCAGGTCGGTCGCTCAGCCGAGGCCATTCCCCCGGCACCGCTATCAACACGCGAAATCAGATGATTTCGAGATCGGCCTTCAGCGCGCCTGCCGCCTTCATGGCCTGCAAGATGGACAGCAGATCCTGCGGCGTGGCACCGATCGAGTTGAGCGCCTTGACCACATCAGACAACTTGGCGCTCTTTGCAAGTTGCATCACCCTACCCTGATCGGATTTGATGGCGATGTCGGCATTCTGGACCGGCGTGGTCTGGCCCCCCGATAAAGCGCCGGGCTGGCTCACGTCGTTCCTGGCACCGATGGAAACGGACAGATTGCCGTGCGACACGGCACATGGCTCGATGGTGACAGCTTGATTCATCACCACGGAACCGGTACGGGCATTGATCACGACACGGGCGGCATTCTCTGCCGGGTCAACGGCAAGATTTTCCAGCTGCGCCAGAAACTGCACCCGCTCATTGGAATCCACCGGCGCACGCACCTGGATCTGTCGGCCATCGATGGCCCGGGCGGTATCCAACCCGAATCGTCGATTGATCTCGTTGACCACACGGTTGGCCGTGGTGAAATCACTCTGCTGCAACTCGACATTGACAAAATCACCCTGACCCAGATTGGTGGGCACCGCCCGCTCGACTGTGGCGCCAGCAGGAATCCGCCCGGCATTGAGTTGATTGACCTGCGCACTGGAGCCCGCTGCCGAAGCCCCCGCCCCGCCCAGCAGGATATTGCCCTGGGCGATAGCGTAGATCTGCCCATCTGCCCCTCGCAGCGGGGTCATCAGCAGCGTACCGCCGCGTAGACTCTTGCTGCTGCCGATCGACGACACCGTCACATCGATCGGCTGGCCTGGGCGAGCAAATGCCGGCAAGGTTGCCGTCACCGATACCGGGGAAGTGTTTTTGGCCGACAGTGTTGTGCCGGGTGGAATCTGCACGCCCAGTTGAGTCAGCATGGCAGTCAGGCTTTGCGAGGTCAGCGGGGAGCTGTCACCGGAGCCATCCAGGCCCACCACCACGCCGTAGCCGACCAGCTGGTTGGTGCGCACGCCTTGGATGGAAGCCAGCTCTTTCAGCCGCTGTTGTGCCTGCGCTGGCATCACAGCCAGCCACGATGCGGCGCATAACAGGAGGATTGACAGGCGCCTCATGTCAGAACGGCAGCACGGTCAGAAAGAAGCGCTGCAGCCAACCTGGTTCCTGCACCGCACTGAGCGCCCCATTGGCGCGTTGTTCGATGCGGGCATCCGCCACCTTGGTGGAGGAAACGGTGTTGCCGACTTTGATATCAGCTGGGTTGACCACGCCGGAAAAGCGCAGGAATTCGTGCTCATTATGGATGGCGATCTGCTTTTCACCCGCCACGGCCAGATTGCCATTGGGCAACACTTCCGTCACGGTCACGGTGATGGTGCCGGTGAAGGTATTGGTGGCAGTCGCCTCGCCCTTGCCCTCATGGTTGTTGCCAGAGCTGGTCTTGATGCTCAGCTGCCCCAGTTTATCCACCACACCTGGCGCATAGGGGATGGAAAACGGGTTGGCGCTGGCGCTCATGCTGCCGGTGCGGTTGGCTTTGGTATCGGATTTGGTGCTGGCGGACAGCTTCTCCTGAATGGAGATCGTCAGGATATCGCCCACCCGCCGCGCCACACGATCTTCGAACAAACCTGTGCTGCCAGCCTGGAAAATCGCGCCGCTGCCGCCGGCCATGGGCGCTGTGGCGACGGGGCGGGCCGTGGTGGGGCCTTGCACAATGGTCTTGGGGGTGCTGGTGCACCCAACTAACGCAAGCATTGCAAAGATCAGCCAGACCTGTTTCATGACGCCTTCTCCATTACAACTGGGTAAGTTTCTGCAGCATCTGATCAGATGCCTGGATGGCTCGGGAGTTGATCTCGAATGCCCGTTGGGCCTGAATCATGTTGATCAGTTCCTCAGTCACGTTGACATTGGAATTTTCAACATAGGTATGCAATAGAATCCCCGTGCCATTCAGCCCGGGCGTGTTGACCTGCGGCGCGCCGGACGAGCCGGTTTCCAGATACAGATTCTCGCCCCGCGACTGAAGCCCTGCTGGGTTGATGAAATCTGCCAACTGGATCTGACCGATCTGGACTGGTGTGACATTGCCGGGCTGCACCACGGTCACGATACCATCCAGCCCTACCGTCACGCTCTGGGCATTGGCTGGCAAGGTAATGTTCGGCTGTAGCAGATACCCGCTGGAGGTCACCATCTGGCCTTGGCTGTTCAGCTCAAACGAGCCATCACGGGTATAGGCGGTGGTGCCATCCGGCAGCTGGATCTGGAAGAAGCCACGTCCATTGATGGCGATATCGAACGGATTGTCGGTCTTTTGCAACGTGCCTTCTGTATGAGTACGGGCTGTGGCCACCACGCGGGCACCCACGCCCAGCTGCAAGCCGGTCGGGATTTCATTGGTCTGCGTCGCCAGCGCACCTGGCTGGCGCAGGGTTTGATAGATCAAGTCCTCGAACACGGCCCGTTGCCGCTTGTAACCAGTGGTGTTGACGTTGGCCAGGTTGTGCGAGATCACATCGATATGTGTCTGCTGCGCATCCATGCCAGTTTTGGCTACCCAGAGTGCTCTGATCATATATGTTCCAATTCAATGTGTTGCACTGATTGCATCAGGACAGTTACGGCCTCAGCTCATATTGAGGATCTGGGCCGCCTGTCGTGCGTTCTGATCAGCGGTCTGCAACAGCTTGATCTGTGTTTCGTATTGTCGAGAGTGGCTGATCATGTTCACCAGCGATTCAACCGCATTGACATTGCTGGCCTCGACTGCCCCTGCATACAGGCGCACAGCGGGGTCTGCCTCAGCCTGTGCACCATCACGCGTGCGGAACAGGCCATCCGGCCCCTTGGCCAGATTGCGCTCAGGCGGGTTGACCAGCTTCAGGCGCCCCACTTCAGCCCGGTTTTGTGGATTGTTGATCGGGATGGCCACTACCACCCCATCGTCACCGATTTCAACCCGATTACTGGGTGGAATGGTGATTTCACCACCGTCCCCCACCACGGTCAGGCCATTGCGGGTACGCAGGATACCCTCGGCATCCACCTCGAAACTGCCATGGCGGGTATAAGCCTCACCCTGGGGCGTTTGCACAGCCAGCCAACCTTTATCGCGCACGGCCACATCCAGCTCACGACCTGTGTATTGGATTGGCCCTGGGGTCAGGTCAGCGCCTGCTGTCTGATCCACCACGAAGGTGCGTGTCGGCAGGGCCGGGCTGCCCACGACGCGCAGCGCCCGGAAAGCGTTCTCTTCAGCCTTGTAGCCCGGCGTATTGGCATTGGCGAGATTGTGGGCGGTTGACGCCTGCTGCAACAGCAGGTGCTTCGCGCCGTTCATCGCCACATAGATCAGTCGATCCAAGCTATCTCCTCACCCGTTGACCATCTCATCAACGCAGGCTGACCAGTGTCTGCAGTACTGAGTCCTGCGTCTTGATGGTCTGCGCATTGGCCTGGTAGCTGCGCTGGGCGGTGATCATATTCACCAGCTCAGCGGTCAAGTCCACGTTGGAGTCTTCCATCGCGCCGGATTGCAAGGTGCCGAACCCGGCATCGCCCGGCAGACCGACCTGCTCCTGTCCCGCCTGGAAGGTCTGCACCCATTGGTTGTTACCTGCCGGCTGCAAGCCTTGCACATTGGGGAAGCTCGCCATACGCACAAACCCCTCTGTACGGCTTTGACCATTGGTATAACGCACGGTGATCGCGCCGGTAGGCGAGATCGAGAAGCCTGCCAACTGGCCGGGCGCGAAACCATCTTGTTGTGATTTCACCGAAAACCCTGAGGCAAACTGGGTCGATCCTCTGAAATTCAATGGAAAATCCAGTGGCTTGAAAGGCGCGGCATTGCCAGCCGCACCGTAGGTCACCACGGTATTGATACCCTTGGTTTTGTTGATATTGGTCAGCTCGTCCGCAATCCCTTTCAGGTTGAGGCTGATATCGGGTGGCGTGGTGACCGGGTAGGCGTTGCCGGCGACTTTGTAACCCGTCAATTGGCCATTGGTATCAAACGTCAGGCGCAGGTCTGCCAAGCCAGCCAGCGGCAAGCCGGTGACCGGGTCATAAGCGGTGCCACCGGCATTCACCTGCGGCAGATAAGCCCCACCGCCCGGTGCGCGCACCCCCACATTGGCTGCACTGGCGCCATCCGCCACCATCATCACCGCCCATTCATTGGGCACCTCGGTCTTGATGTAGAACGTCGTCAGCGAATGGCCCAGGCCCTCGCTGTCATATACCGTCAACGAAGTCGCCGTGGTGTAGCTGGTGGCGTCGGGAATCGGGCTGCCCAACGGCCCGCCGACTGGGGTGGTCGAAGACTTGAAATTGTTCTTGTTGGTCGGCGTCGTATCCTTGGCATTGAGATTGACCTGGAACAACGCGCCCCGTTCCGCGCCCAGACTGGCACCAGTGGCTTGCGGCGCAGATTGGCCATTGGGGTCGATCCGCAGGTTGATCTCTTTACCCCGATCAGCCACATCGCGTGATACACCGGTCAATGGGTCTACCGCCTGTGTCACACCAAAGCCAGTCAGATAGCTGCCACGGTTGTCCACCAGGAACCCGAATTTATCCTGCTTGAACTGGCCATTGCGGGTGTAGCTGATGGCGCCCGCCGGGGATGCCATACGGAAGAAGCCGTTGTCGTTGATGGCCAGATCCAGCGGGTTGGACGATGAGGTGATATTACCCTGGGTGAACTGCTGCGCCACGCGGCTGACATAGGCACCAATCCCTGCTTGCGTGCCAGACAGGCCTACCAGGGTGGTGGCAAAGATATCGGCAAATTCGGTTCTGGAGTATTTGAAGCCCACGGTATTGGCGTTGGCCACGTTGTTGCCGATCACATCCAGATTCTTGGCTGATACATTCAGACCGGACAACCCTTGTTGGAAACCCATTTTCTTACTCCTGCCGATTACACGATTTGTTTCACGTCAGCAAAGGCAACACTGCCCAGCCTGCCGACATCCAGCTTCACCCCGTCATCCGCCAACAGCACGCTGTTGACACGGGCAAAGGCGTAGGGGGTTGCCTGGATCGCCTTGCCTTTATAGGCTGCGCTGACTTCAAAGCGATACGGCCCATCCGGCAGCTGCGTTCCTTTGTCATCCTTGCCATCCCACGCCAGACGCAGAACGCCCGCCGGTTGCTTGCCCAATTCCTGGCTGCTGACCAGCTTGCCTTCCTTGTTGAGAATGTTGACGGTGACACTATCGACATCATCAGCAAAATTCACGCCAGCTGCACCTTTACTGCCCGCCAGATCGATCAGATCCCCCGGCACCAACGCCTGGCGCCCGATCACGCTGGCTGCCTGCATGGCCTGCCCTGCCATCATGCTCTTGGACAAGGCGGCAATCGATTCATTGAGCTTGGTGATCCCCGCGACGGTATTGATCTGCGCCATCTGTGACGTGACTTGTGCGTTGTCCAATGGGTTCAAAGGGTCTTGATTACGCATCTGTGTGGTCAACAACTTGAGGAAGCGATCCTGCGCCTCCTCCATGCCGTTGGTCTTCTTGGCCGTTGTTGTCGCGCCATTGTTCTGGGCCGCACCCGCACCACTTACTTTATTCACATCAGCCATGACGGCTCTCCTTATTGACCCAGCTGCAGTGTTTTCAGCAGCATGGTCTTGGCGGTGTTCATCATGTCAGCATTGGTCTGATAGGAACGAGATGCCGAAATCATGTTGACCATCTCCTCCACCGCATTCACATTGGGGAAGGTCACATAGCCATTGCCGTCGGCAAAAGGGCTGGTGGGGTCGTACACCAATCGAGGGGGCGCCGTGTCCTCAACCACCTCGCGGACGCGCACCCCTGCCACATTACGTTGCGCCTTGCTCAGCGGTGTGGTCTCGAACACCACCTGTTTGGCCTTGTAGACCTGGCCATCGCTGGACGTGGCGCTGTCGATATTGGCCAGATTGCTGGCCACCACATTCAGACGCTGCGACTGGGCAGTCATGGCCGAGCCTGCGATATCGAATACCTTGAACATAGTCTGGATCTGCCTGTTATCAACGTGTCTGCATCGCGCTGGTCAGGCTGCGGATGCGGCTGTTCATGAAAGTCAGCTCGGCTTGGTAGCGGACGGCATTGTCGGTGAAGTTTGCCAGCTCAGTATCAGTATCGACAGTGTTGCCATCGATACTGGCCTGCTTTTCCAGCCGATAAAGCACCTGCGCGCCCATGGCGCTGCCCTCTGCCGGGCCGAGATGGCGGCGATGGGTGGTGGACAAGGCCAGATCGCCACGATTGCCGACGGCCCCACTGAGCGCATTGGCAAAGTCGATGTCTTTGGCTTTGTAGCCTGGGGTGTCGGCGTTGGCGATATTGGAGGCGATCAGCTCCTGACGGAATGTGCGAAGCTTGATGGCCTTTTCGAGAAAGGCGAATTCACGATCAATCTTGCCGAGCATGGCGTCCTCCAAAACAGAATCTAGCCATTCAGCAGCAAGATATGTGCCAGGAATACATTTCAGCAAAGAGATGCGGCATCCTGCCAGCAGCGCTGCCGGGGGCGGCAAGAATTGCCGCCGGAACCGGCAAGGCGGATCTATTCGGCGGCAAACACCTTGTTCTTGCCGGCCTTCTTGGCACGATACATGGCGTCATCAGCCCGGCCCACGACCGAGTCCTGATCCTCGCCCGGACGATAGCGCGCCACCCCCGCGCTGAAGGTGATCAGCAAGCGCTCGTTGTTGAACAGGAAGAAGCGCTTGGTCAACTCGCGCTGTAACCGCTCCATCACCCGCAATCCTTCGTCGATATCCGTGTTGACCAGCAACACCACGAACTCTTCGCCGCCATAACGCGCCACCACGTCGGTAGGCCGCAAGGTATCCCTCACCACCCCCGCCAGGTGCACCAACGCACCGTCGCCCGCACTATGCCCCAGGCGATCATTCAGCTGCTTGAAGTTATCGACATCCAGCAAGGCGACACACAGTGGCATGGCTTCACGCTCGACCCTGGAGACCTCGGCACTGAAGGCATCGTCCAGCCCCCGCCGGTTCAGAGCGCCGGTCAGGTGATCCTGCTTGACCTTTTCGCTGATGGCACGCAGCTCGTTTTCCAGGTTACGGATGCGCTCCTCCGCCTCATTCGCCTGTTGCCTGGCCAGCAGCATCTCATCACGAGAGCGGGCCATGTCGGACTGCACGCTACGGGTGTCATTCATCAGATCAGCCAGCAGCTGGTTGAGCTGTGCCATATCATCCGCTTGCTGAATCCGCTCTGCGTAACCCCTCACCTTATCGTGATAGCCGCCGGTACTGGTTGACATCACCCCCAGCCGATCGATGAAGGTAGCCACCATGTGCTTGAAGGTTTCCTTGGCCTCTTGCAAGCTATGCTTCAACGCCCCTTGTTTGAGCACCAGCTCTTTGAAGCTGGCCTCCGCAGCATAGATCTGGCGGGCGTTGAGCGGGTTGTCGATCATATCCCGCAACACCACCACCTGCCCTTCGATCCATTGATCGTCCACCACCAGCTCACCGATGTTGTCCACCAGCAGCTCCAACAAACGCAGCAAGCCGGTGAACAAACGCTCATCGTGATCGTTGTGCAATTCCAGTTTGACGCAGAATTTCTTCACCTGAATGGCGAACCGCTGCAAAGTGGCGTCATCACGCACCTCTCGCAATGCCACCAGCAACGCCTCCGCCTCTCCCTGCAAGTCCGGAAACGGCTTGAGACGCGCAACCAAGCCACTGTTGACAATCAGCGCGACCAGTTCCGACCAGGCCGACAAGCCGGACATACCCCCACCCTCTGCCGACACCGATGGCGCGGACTCCGCTGGGCGCTTGGGTGCAGCAACGGCAACAGAGGTGTCTTCGTCTGCGGTCTCCACGCCTGCTTCCGGGTCCCCGCCTTCAGACCAGCTCTTGAGCATGCCGGACAATTTTTCATTGAGCTGGGTCAGATCATTCCCGAAATTGATCAACACCCGCTCCAACGCCTCTTTTTTCTTGCTCGACGAGAAGCCGGGTCGATGCAGATCCCATTCCTTCAGCAATTCACGGATCAGCTCGGGCCAGGAGCGCTTGAAATGGCGGCTCGCCAAGCTATGCAGGATCTCGTCCTCATAACGCTCCAGAAACGACGACCATTCTGCTTTCTCTGCCAGCTGCTCCAGCTCCTTGATGGCTCGCATGCGGGCTGGGCTGCCCTTGGCCGCCTGCTGCACCGGCTTGAACAGCGCCTCCAGCAGCGCATCCACGCCAGCACCGCCACCAGGCTGGGTGTCGCTGATCCCCGCGATTTCGTTGTAGATTTTCCGGTAGTTTTCCGGATCAGGCATGACTTTTCGTTGCGCCATCAGCTTGAGCGTTTCGCGCGCAACGAGTGAAGGATTGACATTTTTTTCCATGGGGATTCCGAGCACCACAGCAACTTCAACCTGCCGCGGAGCAGGTCAACATATCCAAACGGCCCGGGCAGCCCGGGCCTCAGCACCACCCACCACACCATGAGGGTCGGCGGCAGTGTAGGCGCTGTTGACACGGATTCGACTCAGACAACGAAACCCTACCGACAGGCACCAAGTATCATTGTAGGCGCTTGCAGACGCGCTTTCACCTGTCCAGACATTGTTGGTGCGATTTCCTGTTCAGCACGGGTGTGGCTTCAGACATGAGCAAGGCATCAAGCAAGCCACATGACGATCCATACCTGCGTTGACGATGACCCCGTAGGCCACCCAAATGCGTCGTCCACAATCCGGCACCAGCAGAGAAGGTGTGTAGACCAAGCGCGGTCGACTGGGCAAATTTGAATTTACAAAGGCTGGTCAGGAATGTTGCTTGGCGGCGCGGCACGCGCTGGGACGTGGGACTCCAACACCTGAAAGAACACCTCATCGTGACGGATCATGCCCAGCTCATTGCGTGCACGCTCCTCGATGGCGTCGTAACCTTGTTTCAGGTCGTTGACTTCAGCCTCCAATGAGGCGTTGCGGGCCTGCAACTGCTCATTGATGCCTTTTTGCTTGACCAGCTCAGCGTCATTCTTCCAGACACTCAGCCAGCTGCCCTTGCCGACCCAGAGCGGGTACTGTAGCAAAGCAATCAATGCAACCAGAATCAGTGTCAGAAAACGCATAGTGAACCAGCAATTGCCAAGATTAATGCGAATGTTACAGTGGATTGGAATAGTTTCAAGCAAAATGACGGAGTGAGGCATCGCCCCGCCCACCCCGGCACGGTGGCGCAATACAGGCGGCGCCCTGAGATGGCGCCGCCAACCTGCGCGTCAGCTTACTTCAAATGATAGAACGCCTGGCGGCCTGGGTAATAGGCAGCGTCACCCAATTCTTCCTCGATGCGCAGCAACTGGTTGTATTTCGCCATGCGATCAGAGCGGCTGAGCGAGCCGGTCTTGATCTGCATGCAATTGGTAGCCACCGCGAGATCGGCAATCGTGCTGTCCTCAGTCTCACCCGAGCGATGTGACATGACCGAGGTATACAGATTGCGTTTAGCCAGATCAACGGCCTGCAGCGTCTCGCTGAGTGTGCCGATCTGGTTGATCTTGACCAGCAGCGAATTGCAGATGCCGGTTTCAATCCCCTTGGCCAGGATCTTCGGATTGGTCACGAATACGTCATCGCCCACCAGCTGCACCTTCTTACCCAGCTTCTCGGTCAGCAGTTTCCAACCATTCCAGTCATGTTCACTCATGCCGTCTTCGATGGAGATGATCGGATATTTGTCAGCCAGCGTTGCCAGGTAATCTGCAAATTGCTCGGATGTCAGCTTGAGGCCACCCTCGCCTTCCAATACATAATGACCATCTTTGTAGAATTCGGAGCTTGCGCAATCCAATGCAAACAGCACATCTTCACCTGGGGTGTAGCCAGCTGCCGTTACGGCCTCGCTGATCAGGGCCAGGGCTTCTTCGTTCGATTTCAGGTTTGGCGCAAAGCCCCCTTCGTCACCGACGGTGGTAGGCATGCCTTTGGCATCGATGATCTTCTTCAGGTGATGGAAGATCTCTGCACCACAACGCAATGCATCGCGGAAGGTCTTGGCGCCGACCGGCATGATCATGAATTCCTGGATGTCCAGGCTGTTATTGGCATGTGCGCCGCCATTGATGACATTCATCATCGGCACCGGTAGCGCCATCGGGCCAGCACCACCCAGGTAACGGTACAGGGGCAGGCCCGCCTCTTCGGCGGCTGCCTTGGCCACGGCCACCGACACCGCCAGGATCGCATTGGCGCCCAGCCGGCTCTTGTTGTCGGTTCCATCCAGCTCGATCAAGGTCTTGTCGATGAATGCCTGATCAGCTGCGTCCAGGCCGATGATGGCTTCGCAGATCTCTGTATTGACAGCCTCGACAGCCTTCAACACCCCCTTGCCCAGATAACGGGACTTGTCGCCATCACGAAGCTCGACGGCCTCCTTCTCACCCGTGGAGGCACCAGAAGGCACTGCTGCACGGCCCATGACGCCGGATTCCAGCAGCACATCGGCCTCAACAGTAGGATTTCCACGAGAGTCCAGAATCTCACGTGCAACGACTTCAACGATAGAGCTCATGTCTCAACCTTTGTTCAATCAGTGGATGAATGGATTCAGCACCGTCAACGTTCGCTTTACTGGCCCAATTGGCTGGCCATCTCAAGTAGATGTCGACGGTTGTTTGAGCCCGCTCAATCTGCCAGTGCAGTATTTGAACGGACAATCAACTGGCTGCCCGGCCCAGCAGGCCGGCGCCATGGACAGTGTGGGGGACTGCACACGCTAAAGCGCATCAGCCCTGCTGTCCATCAGGAAACACCCGGAATCATTGATCAAGCAATGCCTGCTCTGCAAAGCCTGTTTCCTTGACCAGCCTGTCAATGGCTTGCAGGGTCTTCAACAACGATTTGAGCTGACCCAGGGGCCAGGCATTGGGGCCATCTGACAGCGCCTCGCATGGGTTAGGGTGGGTTTCCATGAACAACCCGGCAATACCGGTTGCCACGGCAGCCCGTGCCAACACTGGCACGAATTCGCGCTGCCCGCCGGATGCCGTCCCTTGCCCACCGGGCAACTGCACCGAGTGGGTAGCATCGAACACCACAGGGCAGCCTGTCTCGCGCATGATGGCCAGACTACGCATATCGGACACGAGATTGTTGTATCCGAAGCTGACACCCCGCTCGCAGGCCATGAATTGATCATCAGGCAGCCCTACCTCACGAGCCGCATCCCGCGCTTTATCCATGACATTCTTCATATCATGTGGCGCCAGGAACTGACCCTTCTTGAAATTGACTGGTTTGCCAGACTGCGCGCAGGCACGGATGAAGTCAGTCTGACGGCACAGGAATGCCGGTGTCTGTAACACATCAACCACGTCCGCCACTGGTTTGATCTGCTCGATATCATGTACGTCCGTCAGCACCGGCACACCAATCTGCTCACGCACCTTGGCCAGGATGCGCAGACCCTCGTCCATGCCAAATCCCCGGAACGACTTGCCTGATGAGCGATTGGCCTTGTCGAAGCTCGATTTGTAAATGAATGGGATACCCAGCTCGGTAGCGATTTCCTTGAGCTGCCCGGCAGTATCCAGCGCAAACTGCTCGCCTTCGATCACGCAGGGACCGGCAATCAGAAAAAATGGGTGATTCAACCCAACGTCAACGCCACACAGTTTCATGGTCTTATCCTGACTGGCCAGCGATGCATTGCCACCGCTCACCATAAAAAACGACAAAAACAAGCCGGCTTCTAGCCGGCTTGTCCATTCAGATCAGCAGTGCAATCCCTCACGCCCGTTCTCATGGGCATAGGCAATCGCCGCCTCGACATACGCTTTGAACAATGGATGTCCATCACGCGGCGTCGATGTGAATTCGGGGTGAAATTGACAGCCGAAGAACCAACGATGGCCTGGCAGCTCAATGGTTTCACACAAGTGGTTCGGATCGGTGGAACGACCGCTGACCTTGAGGCCTGCAGCCTCCAATCGTGACAGGTAATGATTGTTGACCTCATACCGATGGCGATGGCGCTCGACGATGCGGTTCGCACCATAGATGCGCGCAGCCAGCGACCCGTCAGCCAGATCACAATCCTGACCACCCAGGCGCATGGTGCCGCCCAGATTGGAATTCTCATCACGGGTTTCGATCTTGCCATCGCGATTCACCCACTCGTCGATCAGCGCAACGACCGGGAATGGTGTATCGCGTACAAATTCGGTGGAGTTGGCACCCGCCATGCCGGCCATGTCCCGTGCGTATTCGATCAGCGCCAACTGCATGCCCAGACAGATACCCAGATAGGGTACGTTGTGCTCACGAGCATAGCGCACAGCACGGATCTTGCCTTCTACACCGCGTTTACCGAAACCACCCGGCACCAGAATCGCATCCATGTCCTTGAGCTCGTGCAGATCGCCGGTTTCCAGCTCTTCGGAATCCAGATAGTGGATCTTCACGTCGCTGCGCGTGTGGATACCAGCATGCTTCAACGCTTCGATCAACGATTTGTAGGATTCGGTGAGATCGACATATTTGCCGACCATCGCAATATTGACAGTCTGCTTGGGGTTCTCTACTGCTTCGACGATCCGATCCCACAGACTCAGGTCTGCTTTTGGCAGCGTCAGCTGCAGTTGCTTGCAGATGATGTCGTCAATGCCTTGATCAGACAACACACGCGGAATCTTGTAGATCGAGTCCATGTCCGGGCAAGACACCACCGCACGCTCGGTCACATTGGTGAACAATGCAATCTTCTTGCGCTCATCGTCTGGCACCATGCGATCCGCGCGACAGATCAACACATCGGGTTGAATGCCGATTTCACGCATTTCCTTAACGGAATGCTGCGTCGGCTTGGTCTTGATCTCACCCGCAGCGGCAATGTAGGGCACATACGACAGGTGGACGAAGCAAGTGTTCTCGCGACCCAGCTCGACACCCATCTGGCGGATGGCCTCCAGAAAAGGCAGCGATTCGATATCGCCCACGGTGCCACCGACCTCGACCACTGCCAGATCAGCCTCACCCGCACCTTGCTCGACAAACAACTTGATTTCGTCGGTGATATGCGGAATGACCTGGACCGTCTTGCCCAGATAATCGCCCCGACGTTCTTTCTTGATCACGGATTCGTAAATCTGGCCCGTGGTGAAGTTATTGCACTTGCGCATCTTGGCTTGAATGAAGCGCTCATAATGGCCCAGATCCAGATCTGTCTCGGCGCCATCTTCTGTCACGAAGACTTCGCCGTGTTGCATCGGGCTCATGGTGCCTGGATCCACATTGATATAGGGGTCCAGCTTCATCATGGTGACCTTGAGGCCACGGGATTCGAGGATTGCCGCAAGTGACGCGGCGGCGATGCCTTTACCTAAAGAGGAGACAACGCCGCCGGTAACGAAGATATATTTAGTCATGTTAATACTGGCTAAATTGAATTCCGTATTTTACAGGAAACGAACCATTTCCTCAATTCACTTGCCAGCCCGCCAGCGTATGATCTGACATAAACCATCGATCATTCATCGACTTGTCCAATCCTGATTTTTTTCATCACCCTGGCAACCAACCGGCCTGTTTTTCGGCCCGCCACCTACGCAGCCATCGCACCGCCTCAACAGTCATAACGAAATCAACCCTCTACGCCCAGTCTTGCTTGCCTCTATCAGCGCGTGAAACAAAAAAGCGCCCGAAGGCGCTTTTTGCAGAACAGATGACCCACCAACTCAACGGGCCACTTCTTTCGCGAGATAGATCCAGGTCTCTACGACCGTATCCGGGTTCAAGGAGACGGTTTCAATTCCCTCCTCCACCAGCCATTTCGCCAGATCAGGGTGATCTGACGGGCCTTGCCCACAGATCCCGATATATTTGCCCTGCTTACGGCAAGCCTTGATTGCCATGGACAACATCGCCTTGACCGCATCATTACGCTCGTCGAACAATGATGCAATCGGACCACCCGAATCACGATCAAGCGCCAGTGTGAGCTGGGTCATATCATTCGAGCCGATCGAGAAACCATCGAAATATTCGAGGAATTGCTCAGCCAGGATCGCATTGGATGGAATCTCACACATCATGATCAGACGCAGGCCATTGTCACCCCGCTTCAGGCCATTCTGCGCCAACAATTCGACCACTTGCTTGGCCTCGGTCACAGTACGCACGAATGGGATCATGACCTCGACATTGGTCAGCCCCATGATGTTGCGCACTTTCTTGATGGCGCGGCATTCCAGCTCAAAACAATCACGGAAGGTGTCGCTGACGTAGCGTGATGCACCACGGAAGCCGATCATCGGGTTTTCCTCGTGCGGCTCATACAGCTGGCCACCGATCAGGTTCGAATATTCATTCGACTTGAAGTCGGACATGCGCACGATGACTTTTTTGGGCGCAAAGGCTGCACCAATGGTGGCGATCCCTTCAACCAGCTTTTCCACATAGAAATCGACCGGGTTGGCATAGCCACCGATGCGATCTTCGATGATGTCCTTCACGTCACTGGGCAGATTCGGATAAGCCAGCAGGGCTTTCGGATGAATGCCGATCATACGGTTGATGATGAACTCCAGCCGCGCCAAACCCACGCCCTCATTCGGCAAATGGGCAAAGTCGAAGGCCAGCTCAGGGTTGCCGACGTTCATCATCAATTTGACGGGTGAGGCTGGCATCTTATCCAGTGCCAGGTCCATCACTTCGACATCCAACAGGCCATTGTAGATATTGCCGGTATCCCCTTCCGCGCAGGACACAGTCACCTCCATGCCGTCTTCCAGCACATCGGTCGCATCACCGCAACCAACGACAGCAGGCACGCCAAGCTCACGGGCAATGATGGCTGCGTGGCAGGTGCGGCCACCGCGGTTGGTGACGATCGCTGCGGCACGCTTCATGACAGGCTCCCAATCCGGATCGGTCATGTCGGTGACCAGGATGTCGCCCTCTTTGACGCGCTCCATCTCTGCCACATCACGGATCATGCGCACCACGCCTTGGCCGACCTTCTGACCAATGGCACGCCCTGACGCCAGAATCTCTGATTTGTTGTTCAGGCGGTAGCGACGCAGCGTCTCAACACGGTTTTCCTGGGATTTGACTGTCTCTGGGCGCGCCTGCAGGATATACAGCTTGCCATCCACGCCATCACGCCCCCACTCAATGTCCATCGGACGCTGGTAGTGCTTTTCAATGATCAGCGCATAACGGGCCAGCTCTTCCACTTCGGCATCTGTCACCGAGAATACACGGCGGTCCGCCACCGGCACTTCGATGGTCTTGACCGAACGCCCCGCCTCGCGTGATTCGGCAAACACCATCTTGATCAGCTTGGAGCCACGGGTACGGCGCAGAATCGCCGGACGACCTGCCGCCAGGGTCGGCTTGTGGACATAGAATTCATCGGGGTTGACTGCCCCTTGGACGACAGTTTCGCCCAGGCCATAGGAAGAGGTGATGAACACCACATCGTTGAAGCCCGATTCGGTATCGATGGTGAACAACACGCCAGAGGCCCCGGAATCCGAACGCACCATGCGCTGAATACCCGCCGACAGCGCGACTTCGCCATGGGTGAAGCCCTTGTGCACGCGGTAGGCGATGGCACGGTCGTTATACAGTGAGGCGAAGACGTGCTTGATGGCCGCCATGACATTCTGCAAGCCATGGATGTTCAGGAAGGTCTCCTGCTGACCGGCAAACGAAGCATCCGGCAAGTCTTCCGCCGTGGCGGAGGAGCGCACAGCAACGGAGATGTCGCTGCCGGACTGCGCCACCATGTGGTCGTAGGCTGCAGTGATTTCTTCTTCGAGTTTGGCAGGGAAAGGCGTATCGACAATCCATTGGCGCACTTGCGCGCCAACTTTGGCCAAGGTCGCCACATCATCGACATTCAAGGTGGACACGGCGTCTTCGATGCGCTGGGCCAAACCTTCGTGCTGTAGAAAATCGCGATACGCCTGGGCAGTGGTTGCAAAGCCGCCCGGAACACGGACGCCGCTTTCAGCAAGCTGGGAAATCATCTCGCCGAGCGATGCGTTTTTGCCACCGACCTTGTCCACATCGGTCATACGCAGCTTTTCGAACCAAATGACGTAATTCTCTGCCATTATCAAATTCCTGTAATGTGGGGAAATCTGTGAGAGCCGTCTTCGGCATCCGGGCTCAAATGGGTGAACCGCCAACTTCCGGTCTTCTAAGCCCGCATCCGGCGACAGATCCGTAGAAGCGCGATTTTAACTTTTTTATGCCGTTTTTGGCAGCATTTGTTGCATGGCCACGGGCCGCAGCACCCGGACATTGCCCGATATGCCGCATCAGGACAAGAGTCTTTTGCTGCATTGCAACGAGCAAAGCAGGTCGACCAAACCTAGGGAATACCCTAGCCCTGTTGTTTTTGACAGATCTGGTTGAACCGGTGTCAACGGAACCTGTGGCTTATTACAATATAGTTGTTGGCATCCGGATTGGGTTGCTTCTGATTGCAGTCTCAGGTCGCTGATCTGCATCATCGCCAGCAATACCTGAACCCGATACGCTTGCCGATCAGCGCAACTGGTTTGTGCTCATCATCAACCCCCACGAATTGAGATCCATCATGTCCCATCGCCGCACCGTCTTCGTTGTCTCCGACCGCACAGGTATCACCGCTGAGATGCTTGGCCATAGTCTGCTCAGCCAGTTTGAAGGATTGGAGTTCCGCCGGGTGACACTGCCCTTCATCGACTCGCCCGACAAGGCACAGCAAGCCGCGACGCAGATCCAGGCTGCTGCCGACAACGACCATGAGCGCCCCATCGTTTTCAGCAGCATGGTGAACGAAAACATCCGGAACATGTTGAAGCTGGATTGCGCACTGAATCTCGATTTCTTCGAAGCCTTCATCGCCCCGCTGGAAAGCGAACTGGGTCGAGCGTCCTCGCACACGGTGGGCAAAGCACACAGCGTATCGAATTTCAACGAATACAATGCGCGGATCGAGGCGGTGAATTTCTCGATGGCGCACGATGATGGCATCAAGCCACGCGATCTGGCTGAAGCGGATGTGATTCTGGTTGGCGTGTCGCGCTCTGGCAAGACGCCCACCTGCCTGTATATGGCCTTGCAATTTGGCATCAAGGCGGCGAATTATCCGCTGATTCCGGAAGACCTGGGGGAGATCAAGCTGCCTCAGGCGCTTGCTCCGTATCGTCATAAGCTGTTCGGGCTGACCATTGCGCCGGATCGGCTGGCGCAGATCCGTACTGAGCGCAAACCCAACAGCAAATATGCATCGCTGGACAACTGCAGGTTTGAAACCGCCGAGGTGGAGGCGATCTTCCGGCGCGAGGGTGTCCCCTACATCAATACCACCAGTAAGTCTGTCGAGGAGATTTCCAGTACGATTCTCCACCAGGCCAAGCTGGAGCGGAAGGTATTCTGAAGCGAGCGTAGCATCTGATCGACCCGGCCTGCTCGATGGCTGCCGGGTCTATGGTCGGCTGTCGGCCAGCTCGACCCGATTGCGTCCTAGGCGCTTTGCTCGATACAACGCCTCATCCGCCAGCGCCAACAACGCACTGACTGTCTCTGCCCTGGATTCAGGCACCCCTGCCACGCCAATGCTGACGGATACGGCCAGCTCGCGGCCATCTTCCAGCTGGCACGGGGTGTCTGCGATCAGCCTGCATAAAGCCATGGCCAGCGCCTTGGCGCTGGCGATATCGGTCTCGGGCAGCAGCAGGGTCAGCTCTTCGCCACCATAGCGGGCAGCAGTGTCTCCTTGGCGCGTCCGGCTTTGGATCAGCTTGGCGATCTGCACCAGCACCCGATCGCCGGCCTGATGACCATAGGTATCGTTGACAGCCTTGAATCGATCGACGTCGATCATCATCACCGCCAACGACGTGCGATGGCGCAAGGCCCGCGCCAAGGCAGATTCCAGCGTACTCATCAGATACCGCCGGTTGTAAAGCCCCGTCAGCGAATCCACGACGGACATCCGCATCAGCTCGGCATTGGCCTTCTGCAGGGCCTGCTCAGCTGCCTTGCGCTGGGTGATGTCCCGCAGCACCACTACGGTGCCATTTTCACCACGGAAACGGGTGACGCCGACGGATAGCTCTACCTCGATGCGACGCCCGCCAAACGTCACCAGCACGCTCTCATAGACCGCCTCGACCGGGCTGCCCTGCAAACGACTGGCGTAATGGCGGGCGATCTTGTCGCGCTCCTCTGGCGCCACCCGGTCCAGCATATCCAGGCCGACCAATTGATCCGGGCCGCGCGCCTCCAGCATGTCGGCCATGACCTGATTGGCCAAGGTGATATGGGCATCCATCACGACAATGACGCCGTCGTGGATGTTGTGCAGCAACAAGCTGTATCGGGACTCGGACTCCTGCAGATCCGTCAGTGCCCGGTTCCGCTCTTCGATCTCCAATGCCAGCAAGGTGTTGGCCTGTTTCAGCGCCTCGGTCCGCTGTTCGACGATGCGATCCAGGTTTTCCTTGTGCTGCCGCAGCTCGGCTTCGACGCGCTTGCGGACGGTGATGTCGGTACCAATACCGCCCAAGGCATAGGGTCGCCCTCGGTCGTCGCTCAGCAGGAATTTGCTGGTCAGGAAGATGCGTGGCTCGACACCCAGCGTGATGTTTTCCTCGAACTCACCGACTGTGCGATTGTTGATCACCAGCTGGTCGTGCCGGTGCAATTGCATGGCGACCATGGGTGGCAGCAGGTCGGCATCGGTCTTGCCCAGGATCTGTTGCTCGCCTCGCTCCAGCAGGCTTTGCAGCGGCTCGTTCGCCAACAGGTATCGTCCCTGCAGATCCTTCAGGAAGATCAGCGCCTGAGCATGGCTGACGATGGCTTTGAGGCGGCCTTCGCTCTCACGCAAGGCGTATTCCGCCATCTTGCGTTGTTGCGATTCACTCCGCAGGGCGAGATTGAGTGTTTCCAATTCAGTGACCGTTTCACGCAAGCGCTGGTTGGCCGTGCGCTCAGCATTTGTGGCAGCCACCACTTCCGAGACGGTCTGCCCGATCTTTTCCGACATCACATCAAAAGCATGGGCCAGGTGACGGAATTCCCCGCTGATCACGGCTGGCATGCGATAGGCGTAGTTACCGGCAGCCACCTGATTGGCGCCATCAATCAGCAGCTTGATTGGGCGGGTCATGCGCAGGATCAGCAGCACGCCCGCGATGCCGATGGGCAGCAACACGCCCAACGAGCCCAGCCAGATCAATTGAAGTGTGCGCCGCTGCCCCACCTCCAGCGCGGCATGCAAAGGGGCGGTGGCTGCCTCGGCAGCATCAGCCGGAACCACCATGACCAAACGCCAGGGCAGATAGCGCATTGGATGAAACGCCACATATCGTGGGGTGCCGCGTAGCGCGACCTGCACCACACCCACGTCACCGGCGGCGATCCGGCCCAACAATTCGTTGAAGGCGACATTGCCACTACCCGAAATGGTAGGTAGCTGATTCTGCATGGAGATCAGATCCAGCTGGCTGCGCCCGACGGGTGTAATGGCAACCACGCGCCGCCGCGCATCCAGCACAAAGCTGAAATGTCCGTTAAAACCATCATCGCGCCCGGAGTCGATCGCCAATTGCATCAGCGGGATTTCTGCCGCCACAAACCCCAGCACCCGCTTTCCATCGCTCACTGGCGACAATGCTGCAACGATCAGTCGATGATGCGACATCATGGCGGCCATGGCTTCTGTCCAGCGGATATCACCAGGTACGGTCAGGCCCGCCGTGGTGGACAGCAGATGTGAATGCAGGCCTTTATCCACTCGCCGCTGCATGCCACCGGTGCCGAACTCAGCCACCTCACCGGTGCTGCTTTCCAGAAAGTACACGCGCCCGGCCCAGGTGTCACGGGCCGCCAGGGCCGACAGCAGGCCCGACAGCGACTCCTGCAACGCGCCGCCACGCTGCAGGTGGCGGGACATGACCTTGGCACCATCACCGGCCACACTGGCGACCTGCTCCAACTGCGCATCCAGCAAGGCCGCACGGGTCGTGACCAGCCGTTCGATGAAGCCTGTGGCCTGGTCCGTCATGATCCGGTTGACATCACGCTCCATCTCGTTGGCCATGCTGTCCATGGTCCGCCAGACCAGATAGGCATAGCCGCCACTGAGGCCCAGAACCATCAACACCATCACGATCATCAACCGATGCGAGAACCGCAGTGACAACCGCATCGCGTTCAGCATCCCCACTCATTCCGCATCATGTCCAATCCGCCTTATTGATCAAACCGATTGAATAACAGAAGGCTCTACATCAGAGATATACAGGGTGGCCATGTGATGCTACCCGATGCCTACTGGGCTGCCAATGCCCCCCCGCAAGCCCAGTCGGCGCTGGCGGTCTCATTGTGCTGTTCGCTCAGCTGGGCGTGTTTAGGTACACTGCACAGGGGCCGGGGTCCTTTGCGTCAGGCGGCCCTGCATGATGATGCCACGAGGTGCCGGTGGTACGGCCCGTCAAGCCCCGTGCGGTGCCCGACCCTGCAGCAAGGTCACGCGCCACGCGGGGTGGATGGCCAGTCAGGTGTGGTGAGATGAAACGCTACCGACACCGTTGACGAACCAATCCATAAAAACGATATCTCAACTGACAGATCCCGAACCAGAACCTTCGGGTCGCATGCATCATATGGTGATCCATACAGACAATTCGCCAAAATGATGCAGGTCAATGCGAGCTATGAAACCGTGTCAACAGAACCTAGACTGACTATACGACCCTTTATCAGAAGATGCCCGAATCAAGGAACCCTATGGCCATTGTCCCGCCCGCCCAAGCCATCAACGTACCCAGATTGGGCAGTGCCTTCGGGATGTCGGACCGTGGGCAGGTAAGAACCAATAATGAAGACAACTTTCTGATCGACCCTGTGCTGTCGCTGATCGCAATCTGCGATGGCATGGGGGGGCATCACCATGGTGAAGTCGCGGCGGAACAGACGCTGGAGGAAATCCGCAATTTCCTGATGGCCTCCACCCAGGGGGTGCCGTTGCCCGGCCACCCTGGCCATGTGTTCGAGCCAGACCCCGACGCCACATGGCCCGATCAAGTGATGCCATCGATCGCCACGCTCTGGGATGCTGTCGAATACGCCAACGACCGTTTATACGAGCGTAATCTGAACAGTCAGAGCGGGCACCTGTATGGCATGGGCAGCACGGTGACCGGCGTCTGGCGCATGACTCAGGATAGCCCATTGATGTGCTTCCATGTGGGTGACAGCCGCCTGTACCGATTCCGTGAATATGAACTGACCCGCCTGACCAAGGATCACACCCTCTATCAACAAGCCATCGACGAGGGCCTGGTCGATACACTGCCCAATCGCAATCTGTTGTTGCAAGCCATTGGGCCATCTGCCAGTGTCCGGCCCGACATCAAGGCTGTCGATACCACGCCGGGTGATGTCTACCTGCTTTGCACCGACGGTCTGCACGGCATTGTGCCCGAATTGGAAATCGAGCGGTTGCTGAGGAACATCTGCTATCTGCCACTGGAAGCGCAATGCGAGCAATTGATTGCCTTGGCCAATGACTTTGGCGGATCGGACAATGTTACTGTCATGTTATTACAAATGGACTAACAGCTATTGACATGATTCCATGTCTGCTCAAGCTGCGTAAAAGTCTGATACGGTCGGCGGTGCAAGCCGATCTAGCCGCCAGCCATCATGCCTGCGAAGGCTTCAGGCGGCGGCAAGCCGACATAACCCTGCATCACCGCCGCCACATCTGCTGACCCCATGGTCCACCACAGGCTGTGCCGATCGAACAGCACCTGATTGACCGACTCCATGGGATGTGTCTGCACCAATGAGAGCATCAGCGGCCAACCGGGCGGCACATGGACAGCAGGGGGCGCCCACGGTGGCAATGCAAGCAGCGCCTGGTCAAAGCCTGCGAGATCGAAGTCCTCACTCAGCGCATGGAGCGCCCAGCCCTCCAGCCCATCGAACCAGGCACCCAGCCCGCACACATCCGGCCATTGGGCGGGCAAGGCAGTTGGCGCAGCCAGAGTCAGCGGGAAGTATCGCCCCACCTTGTCCACGCTGGGCACCAGGATGCCAGCCCAGTTGTCCGGCCCCAGCACGCCCCGCCCCAGCGCAAACCGCCAGATCGGCGCCACCAGATAGTGCGGCAGCCATTGCTCCTCCAGCGCCGTCTGGCTATGCATCATGGCCTGCTGCAGCCATTGATCCCAAGGCTCGGTGAACGAGGTCGGGAGCCGACGACACAGGAAATCACCATGACTGGGTACTTTGCCAAAAAAACCAACACTCATATCGACCTTTCCATCAAACAGGCAAACGCCTCGCTATTGTCGATCACAGCCGATCCAGACATCTGAATCGCTCCAACACATCGCGCCGGAAGGGGTTGATCACGCTGCTGGCTGTCAGCTCGAAGCTGGCCTTTTTACCCTCCAGGTCAAAGGTGACTTTGTAGCGTTCCGCCTGGGGTGTGGTTTCGACAGTGGCTTTGTCCAGCAAGCGGAACAAGGCCCAGGGGCCATCCGTATGCAATGAGCCTGCCCCGTTGGAGGGCGCATAATCCACCTTTGCCGCGCCCAGCCCTTTGCCACTGGGCACCTGGAAAGGCGTGGCCGATGCCAATGCGGTGGTGCTGAGCGTCATCACCGTGCCATCGATATCGATGGCCAGCTTGGTCAGGGCCGGGTCGATGCTGAGTGGCTTCAGTTGGAAGCGGAAGGATGGCTGATTACCGCCGAGCGCGAAGAAGGTGTCACGAATCCGCGCTGCCCGCTGGAATTCGGCCAAGGTGTCCGGCGGAATACCCAACGAGTCGCTTCCCGTACCACGTAGCCGCCAGGTCGGGCCGGACATATCGACATACTGTTGCAGATTTTTCTGGAAGAAATCATCGACCAGCCCAGCGGGCGCAAACAGGCGGCCAAAGTCATCTGGCGTGATCTCCTTGGCCTGGCCACGGCTGATTGGGTAGCGGCCCGCCACGGCTTGGCGGCAGAATGGCGCCACCTGCGCATTCCATAGCGCATTCAACCGCTCGCGCTCGCTGCCTTGTGTCAGCGCACTGCTCGCGCCATCCGCCGATTGCAGGATGGCGGACAGCGGTGCAGGTTTACCTTCGGCCTCCCGGCGTAGTTTCAGCAATGCATCGCCGGGCGGAGCGGGGCTGCCGGTCTTCTTGGCGGCATTGGTCGCATCGAGGAATGCCGATGCTTCCTTCATTGCCGCCAGCGAATGATCCAGCGCTGAAGGGGTGCCTGCAGGGGCGTTCGCCAGCTTGTGCAGGTCGTCGAAATGCACGTCCACCGGGTTTCCGGCATCCCCCCCGGCTGGCTGTGCGGTGCCGCCAAGGGCTTGCGTCAGGGTTTTCAGCTTTCCCTTCACCTTGTCGAGCACAGCGGCGTTCTGCGCTTCGACCGGTGCCAAGGTGGTCTCTTTCGCGGCGGCCACCAGAAACTTCTTCAAAGGCGAAGCCGCCCCACCTAACAGATTCAGCACCCTGGCCGCTTGGTCGAGATTGTTGAAATTGACCACGGTTACATCCGCCAGCAGGGCCTCCCACTGTTTGATGTAATCGTCGTAATACAGCTGCAAGACAGCAGCCTTCATATCGTCCAGCTGGCGCGGGTCGAGCGTGGTTTGTTGATCCAATATCCAATTGTCCTTGGCTGCATTCGCCAAGGCGCCATCCACCGACGACAGCAAACGTTTATAGCCCTCCACTGTATACAGCCCCGGCAGGGCTTGTGTCAGCGCCTGCCCGCTCTTGCGGGTCAATGCGCTGGCGGCGTCCTTACCCGCAGCCTGCACGATATCGAATGCGGGTGAGGGCGCATCCATCATCTCCCGCTTCAGTGCGCTATAAATGCGCTGCTCGGTAGGCATATTCGCCAGCACGGTGCGGGCTTGTGCAATCAGCGTGGAATCGGTCGGCACTGCAGTGCTGGTATCCAACGATTCAGCCCAGGCTGCGACATGGTCGATCAGTGCTGCCCTCTGCGCCGTGGTCGCGCCTTGTAAAGTCTGCACCCAGGCACTTCCCCAGCTTGCAACGGCCTTTGGGTCGAGGTGGGTGCGATCACCCAGCATCAGGTAGGTACGCAGGCTGTTGTACAGCTGATCGGCACTGACTGCTTCGCTGCGGCGCAGGTCATCTTCCAGCCGGTTGACGATCTGGGGCTGCAGTGCGTCAGTCAACAACCGCCGGTAGGTGGCCTGTGTCTGCTCTCCCAGATTGTCTCCTTGATACAGGCCGAACTGCAGACTGAGCGGCACGCTGGCAGCACGCTCGGCATAGCCGGTGGGCAAGGCCCGGGCCTGATCCAGCAAGGGCAGCGCATCCAGTGGGCCGTTGCGGCCCTGTAGCGACTTGGCGCTATGCTGCAAGGTGCCAGTGCTGGCGGCGACAGCCTGGATCAGCTGCTGATTGCGGACATAGCTGGTGATCAGCCCCGCCCCTAGCAACAGGGTGATCAATACGATACCGGTGATGCCTCCCCATTGCAGATATTTGCGGCGTTGCTCCAGCCGCAGATCAGCTCCGGCCAGACCCGATTCAGCGAAGACCACTTCTCGCAACAGGCGGTTGATGAAATAGCTGCGGCCACTGCTTGCATTGGCCGGCAAAGCAGCGCGGGGCAGGTCGAAGGAATTCGCCAGGGCACCGATGATGCGGTCGATCGGGCTGCCGTTCTGGGTGGCGCTGGTGAAATACATGCCACGCAACAAGGCTGGCTCTTGATAGCGGCTGGCGCTGAATACCTCTCTCACAAATCGCTGGGCGGAATCATGCAGCAACGCGAATTGCTGTGGGAAGCCATAGATCAACGCCCTACGGCGCAAGTCGCGCTCCTGCTGGATGCGATCCACCATCCGGCGTTGCAGCTGCCGCTCCAGGGTCTTCATCTCAGCAGGTAACATCGCCAGCGTCTGCTCAACGTGGCTGGCGTCGACATACGGAAAGGTGACACCCCACACCTGCCCCCGTTCATCTTTCCCCAATTGATCGAAAAACTCGACAAACCCGGCCAGCAGGTCGCATTTGGTGATCACCACATAGATCGGAAAGCGGATGCCCAGCTTGTCGTGCAGCTCTTTGATGCGCTCACGGACCGCCCGGACATGATGCTGGTGCACGCCCTCATCCTGCTGCAATAGATCCAACGCGCTGACTGCCAGGATCAAGCCATTGATCGGTCGCCGCCGCCGGTGTTTTTTCAACAGGCCCAGAAAGCCCAGCCAAGCGCCTTGATCCGCCGGGCCAAAGCTATCCTGCGTGATATAGCGCCCTGCGGTGTCCAACAGCACTGCTTCGTCGGCAAACCACCAGTCGCAATTGCGCGTCCCCCCTACCCCGCCGATCGGCCCTTTGCCAAACTGATCCGCCAGCGGAAATTGCAGGCCCGATTCATTCAAGGCGGTGGTCTTGCCACCACCAGGTGCCCCCACGATCAAATACCACGGAATGTCATAGAGGTAATGGGCGCCACGCCTGCCGCCATGTGCTTTACGCAAGGTATCCAGCGCTTCTTGGAAACGCTTGCCCAGAGCCACCACCTCGCTGGCCGACTCAGTGGCCCCGGGTTGCACAACAGTCGCATCGGTATCCACCACCACGCCTTGCCGCAGTCGCAAGTCGGCAAGGCGTGCCCATAGCCACTTCAGCCCGAAATACAATACCCAGGCCACCAGCAGCAGGGCGATCACCACCCAGCGTGTGGTGCTCGATTCAAATGGTTTCTTGTCATCAAAGGCCAGCAGCGGGCCCTCGAACCAAACCAACAACGACAGGATCAGCACTCCGATGAAGGCCAGGACTGGCCGTCTGATCAACCAAGAGAACAATGTTCGCATAAAGTATCCAATGTGCAATTCAATGCGAATCGATCAATCGTCATCGCGCCCCACCCACTGGCACAAACAGCACGATCTCCACCCGACGGTTACGCGCCCGGTTGGCGGGCGTATCGTTTGGTGCCAGGGGCTCGCTGTCGGCCCGACCTTCGATGGTGTAACGCGTGGCGGGCCCCGCTTGCTCGATCAACAGGGTGGCCACGGCACTGGCCCGCGCCCGGGATAGCTCCCAATTCGACGGGAAGCGGGCGGACATGGCACGTCGATCATCGGTATGCCCTACCACCGATACCTTGCCAGGATTGACCTTCAACGCTTCACCGATACGCACCATCAACGGCTGGAATCGGCTATCGAGCTCCGCGCTGCCCGAGGCGAACATGCCATCCCCACGGATCGACACGATCGATCGGTCAGCCGTATCCTGCACGGTGACCAGACCTTCATCGATTTCCCGTTGCAGGAACTTGCCCAACCTCACGACTGGCACGGCAGGCTTGACCGGCACCGGTGCGGGCCGGACGGCTTCGATCCGGATCTGAGCCAGGTTGCTCATCACCGGATCGGTGTCCCGGCCCAGCCAGAAGTGGAACAGCAGGTGCAGCAACCCCAGAATCAACAACGCCGCCACACCGATCACCCACAATGGCAACAGGCTCATCAGCTGCTTGCGCTGTGCCTGCGCGGCCCGCCAGCGGGGTGACAGGTCCTGCTCGACCAAGCCGCGCTGGTTGCGGATCAGCTGATGCAACCGCTCCCGTAGCAGATCGAGCTGGGTGCGCCCGCCATCGATCAAGCGATAACGCCCCTCAAAACCCAGCGCCAGACACAGATAGAACAGCTCCAGCGCATCGATGTTGCGGGCAGCATCCTGAGCCAGCCGCTGCAATACCACAAAGAATTTTTCACCGCCGAATGCCTCATTATGAAAAGTCACCAACAGGCTGCGGCTGGCCCAGGCCCCGCTGCCGCCCCAAGGCGTGGAGGTCACGGTTTCATCCATCATGGTGCACAGCGCATAGCGGGCGGCGGCCAGGGCCTCGAAATCGACACCTGCCGCTTTGGCCTCAGTCTCGAAGGCCCGCACCGCCTCGACCACCCGCTGGCGTAGCGCTTCGATGTCGGGACAGCTGGCCATCTGCCGTAACGGCATGACCAAGCTCAGCAGCACATGGGCTGCCGACACCAAGGGATTCAAGCCGCCAGCGGGCAAGGCCGGTATCGGCCCGCTGCCCGCAGGCCATGGTGCCGATGCAGCCGCCTGCGGGGTCGCACCCCCCCCACCCGGCGCGGACGCAATGATCGTGGATTCGTGCTCACTCGTGGCGGGCTGCGGCGGTTTACGGCCACCGGGCGCGGGTATCAGCAGCGTCCGATCGGCATCTGGAGGAAGATTCTCGCTGGCCATGGCTTAACTCCTGATCGCCCAGAATTCCATCTGCAGGCCCGGAAAATCACCCGGCACATGCAATGCAAAACCGGCGGAGCTGTGCATGGCGGCCCAATACTCACCGGCCCGCTCCAGCTCGAAATAGGTGAACCCGGCATGGAACGGCAGCTGACGTGGCGCCACCGCCATGGGCCGTAGGATGATGCCCGGCAGTTGCAGATTGACCAGATCGCGGATCTTCTCGACCGGCCCGATCTTCACCTGTGCCGGAAAGCCACTGCGTATCGTTTCGGGTGGCAGGTTGGCGTTGACGGCCAGCACGAAGGATGCATGCTTGAACAAGGTCTTGTCCTGCACAATGGCCACATGGATGCCAAATTGGCGTGCTTCGATCGGGATCGGGAAGGCATGCGGGTCCATCACCAGGCTCAAGGACTGACGGATGTCCAGCACCAGCGGCTGCAGCGTCTCCGCCAATCGGTCGTGACGATAGGCCGGGTATTCTCCCGCTCGTTTGCTGGTCTTGGAAAAGGTCGCCAGCTCACCCGCCAGCTGTAGCAGCTCACAATACAGCGCCTCTGGATGCAGGCCGGTCATCGCCCCCAGATGATTGAACAACGGTTGCTGCCGATTGATCAATTGCAGCAGCAGGAAGTCCGCGATCTCCCCCACCCCCGCCACGCCAGGCTGTGCCAGCCTGGCTGCCAGCATCTCACCACGTTGGTGCAACAGGCCCTTGACCTCTTCGGTGAAGGCCAACAGACGGGCAGATGCCCGGCAGTCGAGACTGGGCGGAATGTAATCCGGGTCGAGCACCAACTGGTTGTCCGGGCGGCGCTCCAGCACGCGGGCAAGCCCAACATAGCTGTAGGCATTGCTGACATCATCCTCCAACGCCAGCCGCAGCCGCATTTTCCCGATATGCATGGTCGCCAGCTCGTCATCATCACCGCTGGTATTGCGCACCTCATGCTCTTCCATGCGATAACGGGCAAATCGCTCCTCGCCGGTTTCCTCCATCGCCTCGACGATGCCGGGACGCCTATCGGGCAAGGCCAGCACCACCAGCACATCACGGGCATCCTCGGGAACCGCCAACGGCAAGGGGAGATCATCCTCTTGCGGCAACGAAAACGGTGTGCCATCCGGCAATACACCACTGCACGCCAACAGCGACATTTTGCCCAACGCCAGCTGGGCTTCATCGATTTTCAGTGAGGTCAGGCCCCAACCATAGGGGCGCAACCTGCCACAGCGTAATTCCAGCTGGGTCTGCAGAAAACGGTCGTGCTGCTGCAAATGCTGTGGCTGCAGGAACATGCCCTCGGACCACACGACTTTGCTGTTCCACGACATCTTATGCTTGCCTTTCCATCCTGAGTGATTGATATCCCACCCCCCACTGGGGGCAGCGTAATTGAAACGTTCTTACTTCTGCCGCAACCGGGCCAATTGTTCCTCATAGGCGGCGGTGAACCGGTCACCAAACAACTTCTGGAAGTCATCATCCAGCAAGCGGCGCATCTCCGCATGCTGAGTGGTCAGCCGATCCCACAGCCGAGCCTTGCGGTTGGCTGGCATCATTTTGTCCATCATGCCCGCTTCGCTGTCGGTGGCTTCGATCAGCGCCGGGTTCAGCTGATTGAGCATGTCGGAGATGACCGCCCGCACCCCAGCCATGACCGCCAACTCATGATCCTTCAAATCGTCGAACGCACCGCTGATGGCCGCAACTGGCGACAGATAGCCGCTCAGGGTATTGGTCAGCATCTGCGTCAACGCACTATCGACATCGGGCAGGAATTTCAGCGGGTTGTTGCCCCGCGCCTGGATCATTGTCATGTCGCTGCGAAGCTCACGCTTGATCGCAGCACGGGCACGCAACACCAACATGGCGCCTGCCATCGCCTCCCGCAGCATCTGTCCGACCAGCTCCGCGATTTCCACCTCGTCAAGCGTCCCCTGCTTGAATGAGGCCATGCCCAGCCCGCGTAACAAAGCGGCAAAGACCGCGCTCTCGCTGGGGGGTGTTGGTACAGCTGGGGCGACTGGTACAGTCTGGGGCGTTGCCACATTGGCGGCAGCTGGCTTCGCAGCAGGGGGGACACGTGGCGGGGGAGATGGCATCAGTGTCGGCTCGGCGTCCTTCCACGGCTGGGCGGCAGGTGGAGCCGAGGCGACGGGCGGCACGACAGCCTGGGGTGGGGCGGGTGGCGGCGCAACTGGCTTGGGTGTCGGCTTTGCCACACCGTGGTCAGCCAGCGGGTCATAGTCTAGCGGGATTCCCCCTACTGTCGGCTGAAATGGCTGTTGCTGGGGAGGAACATGATCTGGCTGCGACCCTCCCGATGGCGGCATGCCGGACACCAGCGGCACCTGCCCCATGTCCGGAGTGGGTGCGCCACCAAACAGATTCAACCCAAGCGGGTCAGCAGCGGAAGGCGCAGCCAACCCACCGCTCAATACGCTGGCCGCCGCCAGTGGATCAGCCAGGGTCGTGGCGGGCTGCGCCTGTGGGGTCACGACTGGTGGCGGTGCCAGCGGGTGATCCAGCGCGGAGGGTGCCGGGGCCGCCGTAGCCATGATGCTGACCCGCAGCACATAGTCACCCATGGTCAGCAGGTCGCCGTGATTCAATCTGGCAACGTGGCCCGTGCCCAAAGGGCGATCATTGATCAAGGTCGGATTGCTGCCGACATCCGTCAGGTAATAGATCTGGTCGCGGCAAGCAATCTGTGCATGGGTTCTCGACACATATTTGCCTGGATCGGGCAGCTCAAGGTCGCTGCCTGGCGCACGACCGATCATACCGCCACCCGGCCCGAACTGACGTACCACCGGCTCAGCCGGGGGCTCATTACGATAGGTGAGAATACGAAGTGTAAGTGACATGAGCGATGATCAATTCTTTCTCTTGGCGATCACGCCAGTATCGAGGCAATGATCGGTGGTTTGGATTATGTTGATACTATTTCATGGCCCGTGCCGAATCGCGCGCCTAGGCCAGTCGAAGCCACATGACGCAATCAGCCCGCCAGTACAACCATGGCGTTTGGAAGGCCGCTCTCGAAGCATAGTGAACCTGTTGCCGACATTCCGGCCCAATTGCACATGACAGCAGCCAGCCGTCCCAGTTCTGCCGACAACAGGCAAGCTGCCCGGATGATGCGCTGGCCCGTCGCCCACTCTTTCTTTTTCTGGACTCGCCATGCAAGCTACCGATCCTCTCCTGACTGGGCTGATCAGCAACCAGCCCGACCTCGATCAACAACGACTGGCCATCTTCAGCTTGACCGGGCTGGCCCCGATCGGGCTTGATCCCGCAGGCCACCGCACCCCGCCCAGCCAGGCTGAAATCAGCGTCACGGCGCACACCACCCTACCCGCCCATGCTTCACCAGACCAGCGGCGAACTGCCTTGTTCACGCTCATACAGCAGGTGCTGGTCCAGCAAGCCAGCCGCCTGATGCGATCAGGCATGGCCAATGCGTTGACAACAGGGCATTGGGAAGCCGCAGCCATGGCTGTCTTGGCGGCGCAGGCGCATCTCGCTCGGCCACAGCCCGCGCTGGCAGCCTTGTTGGCCACACCACCCACATCCGGCGCATCAGCCCCATTGCGTTCCTGTGCTACCTTCAGCGGGCATGCAGGTTTCGGCTGCTTTGAAAATCGCCTGCACATCCGGCTAGGCCCGGATCGACCACAACAGCTGCAGTTGACCATTCAAGCCAGGCTGGCTTTACTTGATCAGCCCGGGCCTGCACTCACCCCGGCCAGCCCATTGTCTTCCACGCACCCCGTTCAGCACACGCTCCACTGGGCGCACGACGACAAGCCCTAGGCATGGCTGGCAACGCCTGGGTGCGTCAGATGATGGCTTTCATTTGCTGCCATCATCTGCCTCTTTGGCGGCATCCGGCGCCTCTGGCGATCCTCCGCAACCATTGCCTGCCGCCCCGCCGGAGTTGAGCAGGATCGGCGTGCCCGAGATCGACACCCCAGTCGGCCCGATCACGATGAATCCGCCACCAGCCTTCAAAGTGATGCTCATGCCTGCCTCGATGACCACACCCATGCCCGCTTTCAGATGGGCATTCATCCCAGCATCGACAGCATGATTCTGCCCGGCCTTCACATAATGATTCTGCCCAGCATCCAGCGACACATTGCCGCCCACCTTTTCATTGCGTTTGCCTTTGACATGGATGTGAAATGCGCCATCGACAGCCAGCAGATCATTGCCTTTGACCATGGTGTGCCGGTCCTTGCCAACCCATTGATAGGCTTCTTCTTTCACATAGTTGTCCTGATTCTTCTGAGCATGGATGAAGAGCTGTTCGCTGCCTTTTTTGTCCTCCAGCCGGATCTCATTGAAGCCACCACTGCCCTTGGTCGAATCAGACTTGATGGCTGAACGGGTGGCGCCACTTGGCAATGCATAGGGAGGCATGTTGTCGGCGTTGTAGACCGCGCCGGTTACCAAGGGACGATCCGGGTCGCCTTCCAGAAAATCGACCACCACCTCCATGCCGACGCGTGGAATGAACACCGTCCCCCAGCGCTTGCCAGCCCAGAGCTGCGCCACCCGCAACCAGCAGGAGCTTTTCTCATCGGCAGCCCCGACCCGATCCCAATGAAACTGGACCTTGATCCGGCCATATTTGTCGGTCCAGATCTCCTCGCCCGACTTGCCCACCACAATGGCAGTCTGTGGGCCTTGCACAAAAGGCTTTGGCGTGATGCGCTGAGGGCGGTACTGCACTTGGCTGCGTACTGCGGTGAAATGACACAGGCACACCGGGTCGGGCTGCGCTGTCGAATCGCTGACAAACCCGTTGTAAGCCAGCTCATATTGCATGGAGACCACCAGATACTTGCCGTTTTGTGATGACACCGGGTGCTCAGTCATTTCAAAAATGGCACCGGGGAACAGACCTCGTGCCATGGTGCGGCCCTCGAAGCGCTCCACCTGTGCCTGATATCCCTCCAGGCGATGGCGCACATGCGCCTCACCTTGCGCACGCTCAGCAAACAGACCTGGGTAATCGAAGACCTCATATTTGGACTGATCATGTTGGCGGCTCATCGTCGATTTCACCAACAGCGCCCCCGACGTACTGGCCGATGCCTTCTCGAAATCAAAATCCTTCAGCGTATAGGCCCCTGGCTGTATCTCCGCGCTGGCAGACCATTCGAAGATATCTTCCCCACGGCGGATATCACGCTCGTCAAAAGGTGAAAACGGCAGCTTGGCATAGTCGGGCGCCGGGCCATGTGCGTCCAAGGCATCACACAAGACCAGCTCATGGCGGCTCTCACCATGTTTGAAGTAATAATAGATACCCGTCTGCTCCATCAACCGGCTGACGAAATTGAAATCCGTCTCCCGGTATTGCACACAGTAAGGCAACACCTGCTGAGGAGCCTGGCCGCTACAGGTGAGCGAATAATCGGCGCAGCCATAGGCTTCGAATACCTCCTTGATGATGTCCAGAACCGACTTCTCCTGGAAAATCCGGCAATCGGCGGCGCGGGTCAGGAACCACAACCAGGGCCGCAACGTGACCCGGAACACCGCAAAGCGCCCTTTCAACCCGAGCGATGCCATCTGCGTGACATAGCCATGAAAATGTCGTTTGCCACTCTTGGTGGTACGGATGCTGACCGTCATGGGCTTGCCGAGCAGATCATCGAACGAAATGGCTGCATTCTCACAGAGCACTTCCAGCTGATACTCGCCCAGCCTGCCCATCTGCTCCTGGCCGCTCATGCGCTGGAACAACAATACATCTGCCCCCAGCGGGCTGATGACGGAAATTTCACGATGTTGGTGTGTAGCGGTCACACTTAACCTCTGGTGTTAATGGTTGTGCTGTTTCGTGATGACCCATCAAGGAATCATCGTCTTGGTGGTCATCGGATTGGTAATGCTGATCACCCCGCCAAATGAACACATGCATTTGGAAACATTGTCCAGCGCCGGTTTGTTGCCAATCAGCACGGTTGGAGCCCCTATGATCCAGGGAGCGGCTGTCGCTGGCACACAGGGCATGGGCGTCAACACACCGAACGCCGCAGCAGTGGCGGCGGCCACAGTAGGGTTGGCAGGCGAGCTGCACATGCCGAAGGGCATGATATTCACCATGGGTTTGAAATCCATGATGGTCGCCGCTGGCGGCCCTTCCGCCAGCACTTGGTCAGTCGGCAACACGATCAATGCAGAGGGCGCCATGCCAAAACTGCATTGCAGCTGGGCACCCATCGAAACCTGATTTGGCATATTCCCTCTCCCGCATACTCAACCATCCAGGTTCCATCACCATGATTTCACAGCTGATGTTGCCCTGACTCTGGCCTTGGGCCTGGGTTCGGTTGACTCAACAAAATGTAATGGACAAGCCAGCAGTGAAACGATTCCCTGACTCGACCCGATTTATTTGAAAAATTTCTGTTGACACCGCTTTGCCACTCAATATCGGATCGAATTGACTGGCTCTTGGGTTGAAGTCGAGGTACAAAACGTGCTGCATCGCGGTGGGCACGGGCGGCATATGGCCAAGGAACTGGCCCGAAACCGGTTCACCCGAACCATGTGGTGATGATCACGAGACTTGTTCATTGAGGCAATATTGAAAAAAACCATCAAAACAGAGTCAATTCAACAGTCAAGTTGTGCATCACACCACCCAGAGCCGAATGCCAGCCTTGCCATTTCACCCACGCCGCCTACGACATGATAGGAAACCCAGGCCATTCCGATCAGTGGATTGCGAGAAAACGATCACCACTTCTCATATTTTCAATAATTACGCATGTTTGAAAATAACAAACTTGCATAGCAAGATTGACACACTTATCCACCCTCTCTAGTATCGTTCAAAAACCAAGCACTTGCCGGAACAGTTCCTGAGCCCTGCCAATATGGCTAACAGGCCAGAGCCACATCGCCGCCGACAAGGCTTGTCTGCAACTGGCCCGATCTGTTTCAAAACCCAGCGCGACAGGCTGATTGGAACCAGGATCGACTGCATCCTGAATGTCATCAGCACCACTGGCCGTTCGCTATTTGATTTTTACTGGCTGGATTGGATGACATCATGACTGGACATCAAGACAATACACACGGCCTCATCATGTATTTGGCCCGCCACACCACGCCACCTTCGTTGATTCTGGAGCACGCATGACCAAATCGCTGCTCTGGCTGACCATGGCCTGGCTCATCACGCAGGCTGCATACGCCGCCCCCATTGGCACGTTGACATTTCTCGAAGGCGACAGCCAGCTGATTCGCGGCAGCACCAAATACAAGCTGCTGGAAGGGGCGCGACTGGAAGGCAATGACATTGTCGAGCTGGCAGGCAAAGGCTTTGTGCAGCTCGAATTCACCAATGGCACCACCTTATTGCTTGGCCCACAGAGCAAAGCGCTGTTGCAGCCCGGCACCACGGCGTCGGATATCGATGTGTTTTTGCTGGATGGCGCCATCAAGGTCAAAAGCACGACGTCATCAGTCAGGCTCAACACACGGGTCTTTGAATTGGCCCTCACCAACGCAACCGCCGTTGCCCGCATCGGCAGCTCCAGTGGGCTGTTCATGGAGCGCGGTAGTGGCAGGCTGGACGAGATCCTGGCGGACCAGAGCACGAGCCAGCAGAACCTGCCAGTCAATGCCTACTGGAGTCGTGCTGCTGGTGGCAAAAGCCAGGTGGCGCAGCGCCCGACTTCCGCGTTCATCACCTCGCTTCCCGCTGTTTTTCTGGATGACCCCAGGTCACGTCTGGAGAAATACGCGCACAGCAAGATCAGCCCTAACAAGCTGGGGGAGATCGGCGTCGAGGACATCAGCCCCTGGCTGCAGGCGCCACTATCTATCCGCAAGGGTTTTGTGACAGCCTGGAAGCCCCGCCTGAGCGATGCCGGCTTCAAGGCGCAGATGATGGAACAAGCGTCAAAGCTGCCGGAATGGGAAAAGCTGCTGGCACCACCCAAACCCGCCCCCTCAGCGACGCCCATCAAGCCCACCGCTCATCGTGAGCCAACCAAAACAGCGCCGGTGACGAACAACCCTGCGACCAGTCCGCCCGTGGAAATCTCGCCCGCGCCGGTACCGGTCAAAGCCGCACCGCCACCGCACACCCCCACCAACCTGCCGCCTGATGCGCCCGCGCGAAGCACGCCCTCCACAACGCCCAAGCAGGCGGATGAGGGCAATGGGCCACAACGTCGAAAACCCTATTAATAAGCAGTGATAACCGTCCACAATATGATTGAGAGCCGTAACATGCCCTGGTGTCTACTGATTTCCGGCTCTCACATCTGATCGCTGTCCATTACAATCAACCTGGCACCACGTCGGTGCCGACTGGTTTTCCGGAGACTTGCCAACATGAAGCTCATCGTCAAATTCAACCTGATATTCGTCAGCATGTTCTTGCTGGGCTTGAGCGTGGCGGGTTCGATCTCCTATAACTTGTTGCAGAAAAATGCGCGGGAAGAGATCCTGCAGAATGCACGGATCATCATGCAATCGACGCTGGCCACGCGCAGCTACACCTCAGCGCAGATCGCACCGCTGTTGCAAACCCAATTGAAATATACCTTTCTGCCGCAGACGGTGTCAGCGTTTGCCGCCACCGAGACATTCAATCTGCTGCGCCACGTCTACCCCGAATTCAGCTACAAGGAAGCGACGCTGAATCCGACCAACCCACGTAACCGGGTGACGGACTGGGAAGCCGACATCGTCAACCAATTCCGCAACAACGACAATGTCAAAGAAGTCATCGGTGAGCGCGACACCCCAACCGGCAAGGCCCTGTACTTGGCACAGCCGTTGCGTGTTGGCAGCGCCGCCTGTCTGCAATGCCACAGCACGGTCGAGGCCGCGCCCGCCACCATGATCGAAAAATACGGCAATGCCAATGGCTTTGGCTGGAAGCTGAATGAAATCGTCGGTGCGCAAGTGGTCACGATACCCAGCGATGTCCCGCTAAAACGCGCCCATCAAGCATTCCAGATGTTCATGCTGTCACTGACCAGCGTGTTCCTGGTCATCTTCCTGGCCCTGAATCTGATGCTTTACAAGATGGTGATCCGCCCGGTCACCCAGCTATCCCAACTCGCGGATGAGGTCAGCCTCGGCAACCTGGATGCGCCTGAGTTCCCAGTCAAAGGCAAGGATGAAATCAGTGCACTCGGTGCGTCATTCGACCGCATGCGCAAGAGCCTGGTCAAAGCCCTGAACCTGCTGGAAGAGTGACGATCACCTCACGCATCCGGCCCGGCCTGCTTCTGACCCGGCCCGATGTGAAAACAACAAACCGATTTGAATAGGCCATTGAATGAGCAGCAATCTTCCGACCAATCTGGGCAAATATCAGGTCACCGGCCTGCTGGGCAAAGGTGCCATGGGAGTGGTCTATAAGGCTCAGGACCCACATATCAAGCGGACAGTCGCCATCAAGACTGTCCGGCGCGAGCTGCTCGATGCCGATCAGGAAGCCCAGCTGGTCATGCGCTTCAAGAACGAGGCCCAGGCTGCGGGTGGCCTGTCCCACCCTGGCATTGTGGCGGTCTACGAATATGGTGAAGAAGAAGAGCTTGCCTTCATCGTCATGGAATACATCGCGGGCAGCGCGCTGGATGCCTATTTCAAGCAGGGGGTCCGGTTCCCGCTGGTCGATGTGGTCAGCATCATGGCCCAGCTGCTGGACGCACTGGGTTATGCGCATGGGCAGGGGGTCGTCCACCGCGACATCAAACCCGCCAACATCATGATCATGACCAATGGCAAGTTGAAAATCGCTGATTTCGGCATTGCCCGGGTCGGTGATTCCGAGCTGACCCAGGTTGGCATGGTCATGGGCACCCCCAGCTACATCGCGCCAGAACAGTATATGGGTAAAGGACGGGTGGATCAGCGTGCCGACCTGTTCTCCGTCGCAGTGGTGTTCTATCAATTGCTGACCGGTGAAAAACCCTTTACCGGAGCCAGTGACGCAGTGATCTACAAAGTCTGCCACGAGCAGCCTGCCCTGCCCTCTGCTGTGGCGCCAGATCGACATATCGGTCATTTCGACGCGGCCATCATGAAAGCACTGGCCAAACAGCCGGAAGAGCGCTTCCAGACTGCCAAGGAATTCTACGACGCCATTTTACAAGCCCACCGCGCACCGGCCATGGTGGCGCTGTCGGAGGAAACCATCATCCACCGGCCCGCACCCGTCGCCCCGCCCAGTACCGACAACAGCAGCACCAGCATGCCCCCTTCGCATTGGGATGCCAATCTGCTGAAAGAAGTGGAAGGCCGCCTGGCCAGGATCATGGGGCCTTTTGCCAAAATCATGGTTCGCAAGGCTGCCAAGCTGACCAACAATATCGATGAACTCTATCAACGCCTGGCGCAAGAAATCGAGCAGGCCACCGACCGCACAGAGTTCCTCAACACCCGCACCACGCTGACCCAAATCACCGGCACCTCACTTTCAGGCAGTCATATCGCCCGGGAAGTGATTTCCCAAGATGCCATCGATCGCGCCGCCAGACTGCTTGCGCCTTACATCGGCCCCATCGCCAAAATACTGGCCAAGAAGCAGGCCAGCAAATCAGACGGTTTGCAGGATTACCACAGGCAACTTGCGGAAAACATCACCAACCCACAAGAACGCGAACGGTTCATGAAAGAGATCGCCACGCCCACCGGCAAATGATCTTTCCTGTTTCATTGGCTGATTCCATGGCCCGGACGGTGTGACCGGGCCTTGTGGCAACGCGACCGATGCGACAAGTGTGAGCATCAGGCCAGGCTGGTGCGCAATCCTGACGGAGGCGACGAACAGTCAGCGTAAGCGGTGGTCAAAGCCTGCTTTCAAACCTGAATCGCCCCAGAAGGAAGCCCATGAAATCGCACCTCACCTTGTCCATCTTGATCAGCCTGGCCACGCCCGCGATGGCCGCCGAGGACCGTCTGGCAGACATCCTGGCGCGCGGCACAGTGCGGATCGCCACCACAGGTGATTATCAGCCCTTCAGCTACAAAAACCCGGTGACGCACGAATATGAGGGGCTGGACATCGACCTGGGCCGCCAACTGGCACGGGAGCTGGGCGTCAAGTTGGAGTGGGTCCCCACCAGCTGGCCGCAGCTGATGGCTGATTACGAAGCCGGCAAATTCGATATCGTCATGAGTGGCGTGTCGATCAATCTGGAGCGCCAGAAAAAAGCCCTGTTTTCCATTCCCTATCTCAAGGATGGCAAAACCCCCATCACCCGTTGCACAGATGCACAACGCTTCCAGACACTTGCTCAGATTGACCAGCCGGGCGTGAATGTAATCGTCAACCCAGGCGGCACCAATGAGAAATTCGCCCGGTCTCATCTACACCACGCCCGTCTGACGGTTTACCCGGACAATACGACCATCTTTGAGCAGATCGCATCAGGCAAGGCGGACGTGATGATGACCGATGCCATTGAAACCCGCCTGCAAGCCAAGCTGCGTCCAGCGCTGTGTGCCATCCATCCCAACCAGCCCTTCACCTATTCAGAAAAAGCCCTGTTGCTGCCGAACGATTTCCGATGGAAGGCCTGGGTCGATCAATTCCTGCATCAAGCCCAGGCACGCGGCACCCTGGATCGGTTGCAAACACGCTGGCTGAGCTGGCCCTGGCTGACCCAAGCGCCGCAAAATGACCTCGACACCTTGCTTGCGCTGATGAATGAGCGGCTGAAGCTGATGCCAGATGTTGCACGATACAAATGGAACGAGCAGTCAGCCATCGAAGACCTGGCGCGGGAAAAGACCATTCTGGCTGATCTGGTGAAACAGGCGGAAGCAGCGAAAGTCTCCCCATCGCTGGCAACCGCCTTTTTCAAAGCGCAGATCGAGGCCGCCAAAATGGTGCAACACCAATTGACTGATAGCTGGCGGCAGCAACAGGCAAGCCGGTTCGAAGACATACCAGACCTGAAAACCGAGATCCGCCCCCGCTTGGATGCATTGACCAGCCAATTGATCGATGCCCTGGCCCGCAATCAAACCACCCTGGCTGACCCGGCCCGCCAACCGCTGATCGAGTCCACCGCACAGCGCTGGATTCCACAAACCCAATGGGGCGAAGCCGCCAAGACTGCTTCCGCGCCCTTACTCAACCCACGCCCCTGATCAGGTATCCGCAGACAGACAGCCGCATCTGCCGCCCGGTTTGTCTGTCTGCATCGATTCGGGCGCGGGAGCCGCCAATCCAATATATCCATTTTTTATATAAAAATAAATTTATATTATTTTTTGAAATATAAGATCTCCTCTAGACTCAGCCCAGATCAAGCTCAGCCGCGCCATCTGGCGGGGTCGGGCATCAAACACAGCAGAGAGGAAATCATGGCGCGTCATCTACTCATCTCCCTGGCGTTGGCTGCAACGGTTGTCAGCCATACCACCCTGGCGGCAAGCATTTCGCTATTGAATGTCTCCTATGACCCGACACGCGAGCTGTATCAGGACTATAACAAGGCCTTTGCCCAATACTACAAACAGAAGACAGGGGATGATGTGTCGGTCAAAACCAGCCATGGCGGCTCGGGTAAGCAGGCTCGCGCTGTCATCGACGGGCTGGAGGCCGATGTGGTGACCCTGGCGCTGGCCTATGACATCGACGAGATCGCCGCACGAGGCAAGCTGCTGGATGCAGATTGGCAGAAACGCCTGCCGCACAATGCCAGCCCATACACCTCGACCATTGTGTTTCTGGTTCGCAAGGGCAACCCGAAAGGAATCAAGGACTGGCAAGATCTGGTCAAGCCAGGTATCCAGGTCATCACCCCCAACCCCAAAACCTCTGGCGGGGCGCGCTGGAACTATCTGGCAGCCTGGGGGTACGCCCTGAAACAGCCTGGCGGCAGTGATGTCAAGGCCCGCGAATTTGTACAGAAGCTATACAAAAACGTCCCGGTACTGGATTCCGGCGCACGGGGCGCCACCACGACTTTTGTCGAGCGCGGCATCGGTGATGTGTTGCTGGCCTGGGAGAATGAGGCATTATTGGCCATCAAGGAATTGGGGCCGGACAAATTCGATATTGTCGCGCCGTCGTTGTCGATCTTGGCTGAGCCCCCGATCGCCGTGGTTGACAAACATGCGGCCAAACATGGCACCGCAGCCGCAGCCCAAGCCTATCTGACGTACCTATACAGCCCGGTGGGCCAGGAAATCATCGCCCAGAACCACTACCGCCCCGTTGACGCCCGAGTCGCGGAGAAATACGCCAAACAGTTCCCGAAACTGAACCTGTTCAAGATCGACGAGGTGTTCGGCGGATGGCAAAAAGCGCAGAAGACCCACTTCAGCGATGGCGGGGTGTTCGACCAGATCTATGGCATCCGATAATCAGCCTGGGTTTATGGCATGATGAAGCGGAATCGACCTGGATTCCTTCCTGTATGACATGCTACGGGCGGCACCCACCAGTGCCGCCTGATTCACCCTCAAGGAGACGCAATGCGCATCGAAACGCTGGCCGTACATGGCGGCTACTCCCCCGACCCCACCACCAAAGCCGTCGCCGTACCGATCTACCAGACTACCAGTTACGCTTTTGACAGCACCCAGCACGGTGCAGATCTGTTCGATCTGAAAGTGCAGGGCAATATCTATACCCGCATCATGAACCCGACCACCGATGTACTGGAAAAGCGCCTGGCGGCGTTGGAAGGTGGAGTGGGCGCACTGGCATTGGCATCGGGCCAGGCCGCCATCACCTATGCGATTCTGACCATTGCCGAAAGCGGCGATAACATCATCGCCACCAGTACCTTGTATGGGGGCACCTACAACCTGCTGGCGCACACTTTGCCGCAATATGGCATCCAGACACGATTTGCTGATTATCGCGAGCCTGCAAGCTTCGAAAGGCTGATCGACGACCAGACCAAAGCCATCTATGCCGAATCGATCGGCAACCCGCTTGGCAATGTGGTCGATATCGGTGCGCTGGCCGAGATCGCCCATCGCCATGGCATTCCGCTGATCATCGACAATACAGTGGCCACCCCATATATGTGTCGCCCATTCGAACATGGTGCGGACATCGTCGTACACTCTCTGACCAAATACCTGGGCGGCCACGGTAACAGCATCGGGGGTGCCATCGTTGACTCGGGCAAGTTCCCGTGGGCATCGCATAAACAGCGCTTCAAGCGCCTCAACGAGCCGGATGTCAGCTACCACGGCGTGGTCTATACCGAAGCCCTCGGCCCCGCCGCCTATATCGGTCGGGCGCGCGTCGTGCCCCTGCGTAATATGGGCGCGGCGATCAGCCCATTCAACAGCTTCCTGATCCTGCAAGGGATCGAAACCCTGGCCCTGCGTATGGATCGCATCAATGCCAATACCCTGGCGGTCGCCCAGCACCTGCAACGCCACCCGGACGTAGCCTGGGTACAATACGCCGCGTTGCCAGACACCCCCTCCCGACCCTTGGTCGATCGTTATCTGAATGGTCAGGCATCGGGCATCCTCAGCTTTGGCATCCAAGGCGGGGCCGAGGCCGGAGGCCGCTTCATCGATGCGCTGCAGCTGATCACCCGTCTGGTGAATATCGGTGACGCCAAGTCGCTGGCCTGCCACCCGGCCACCACAACGCACCGCCAGCTCTCGCCCGATGAGTTGAAGAAAGCCGGAGTCAGCCCGGACATGGTGCGCCTGTCGATTGGTATCGAACATATCGATGACCTGCTGGCAGACATCGACCAAGCCCTGACCCACGCACGAGGCTGACCGCTTCCAGTCGCCCGCCTCGGTAGCTGCAGGCCCCGCCTGCAGCTCACGCCGTCAATGCATCATTCACCATGGACAGTGCCTGCTTGATCGCCGCACCGGTTTCGGCCTCATGTGTATTCAGAAAGAAATGCCCAGCTGGCAGCCAGGTCAGATCAAATCGTGCCTCGGTCATCGCTTGCCACGCCTGCAAGCCCGCCTTATCGGTAAACGGGTCCTGATCACCGGCAATGACCTGGATCGGGCAGGGTAACGGCGGATGCCCCGGCCAGCGGTAGGTTTCCAGCAAACGATAATCGTGTTGAACCGGTCGGGCGAGAAACGCCAACATGTCATCATCACCCAGCAACGCCGCCGGTGTGCCGCCCATTCGAATCAGATGCTGACGCACGCCTTGCAGGTCCATCTGATGCACATTGCGCGAAGGCGGTAGACAATGCGGGGCATTCGATGCACAGATCACCAGCCCACGCGGCGGGCGGCCTGCCCGGGTCAGCTGACAAGCCAGCTCATAAGCCAATAGCCCACCAAAGCTGTAGCCAATCAAAACTGGAGGGGTTGGCCAACCCGCCGTTGCCATGGCGGCCTCGGTGCAGAGTTGGTCGATGCTGCCAGCCGGCGCATCGGTCAACCGCCGACCACGCAGCGGCAGCACCCATTCGGCCAGTACATGATCTGGCGCCAGCAGGCGGGCAAGGTGCTGAAACACCATGCCATTGGCACCCGCATAGCCCAATCCCAAGGTGTCAGGGATCGCATCGTGGTAAAAGTGCAAATTCTGCTCAAATCTGATCTTCTTCACAGGCCCTCCTGGCCACACAACCGGCTCCAGCCAACACCATCAACGATGCCATCAAGCATAACACCCGCCACTTTGCATTCCTTCATCCGCAATCCAGCACGTAGATACCCACTCTCAATTGATGCAAGGCATGATCTGATCCCATTGCATCGCGAATGCGGCGAATATGCTACGATGCGCGGTTCTCTTGCTTTCTGATTCGACGATTCACCCATGCACGCCGCACTGCGCCCGCTCTACCAACGCCTTTCCCAAAGTTGCCTGATCGACCGTCAGCCGATCAAACGCCGCCTGCGCCAGCTGGAAGAACGTCTGAAACAAGGCAAACCCAGCGATAAAGCCCTGGCCGACATCGAGAGCATGTTGACCCAGTCGGCCACCAGGCTGGCAGCGCGCTTGGCGGCCCTCCCCAAGCCGACCTTCGATACGGCGCTGCCGGTCAACCAGAGACGTGAGGTATTGAGCGAAGCCATTGCCAAGCATCAGGTTGTCATTGTCTGCGGTGAAACCGGCTCGGGTAAAACCACACAATTACCAAAGATCTGCCTGGACCTGGGGCGCGGCGCGGCAGGGCTGATCGGCCACACGCAACCCCGCCGGATCGCGGCACGCTCGGTGGCTGCCCGCCTGGCGCAAGAGCTCAACAGCCCATTGGGCGAGGTGGTGGGCTACAAGGTACGTTTCAACGACAAGATCAGCGAACGCAATCATGTGAAACTGATGACCGATGGCATTCTGCTGGCGGAAAGTCAGGGCGATCGTTATCTGAACGCCTACGACACCATCATCATCGACGAGGCGCATGAGCGCAGCCTGAACATCGATTTCCTGTTGGGCTTTTTGAAGCAACTGCTGCCCAAGCGGCCCGATCTGAAAGTCATCGTCACCTCAGCCACCATCGACGCAGAACGCTTCAGCCGTCATTTCAATGGCGCACCGGTGATCGAGGTGTCTGGTCGTACCTATCCGGTCGAAGTCCGCTATCGCCCCTTACAGACCAAGGACGAAGACGATCGCGAAGAGGACATGGAAGAAGCGATTGTCGATGCTGTGGATGAGCTGATGCGTGAAGGCCAGGGTGACATTCTGGTGTTCCTGCCCGGCGAGCGGGAGATCCGCGACACCGCTGAGCATCTGCGCAAGCACCAGCTGCGCGGGGTCGAGATCCTGCCGCTGTTTGCACGCCTGTCGATCGAAGACCAGCAACGAGTCTTCCGGCCCAGCGGTCAACGGCGGGTGGTGTTGGCGACCAACGTCGCTGAAACCTCCCTGACCGTCCCCGGCATCCGCTACGTGATCGACACCGGCTTGGCACGGGTGAACCGTTACAGCGCACGTGCCAAGGTCACTCAGCTGCAGATCGAGAAGATCAGCCAGGCCTCGGCCAGGCAACGTGCAGGCCGCTGTGGCCGGGTGGCCGAGGGCATCTGCGTGCGCCTGTATGATGAAGCCGATTTCAACGCCCGCCCTTCACCGACCCGGAAATCCTGCGCTCCTCGCTGGCCAACGTCATTTTACGGATGAGTGCGCTGCACCTGGGTGATGTCGAGGCTTTCCCCTTTATCGAGGCCCCCTCCTCGCGCCAGATTGCCGATGGCTACCAGCATCTGCAGGAACTGGGCGCGGTGGATGAGCGCCGCCAACTGACGACGCTGGGCCTGGAGCTGGCCAAACTGCCAGTTGACCCGAAAATTGGCCGCATGCTGCTGGCCGGGCGTGACGAACAGTGCTTGACCGAGATCCTGACCATTGCCTCCGGGCTGTCGATCCAAGACCCGCGCGAGCGCCCCTATGAGGCGCGCGAAGCAGTGGATCGAGCCCAGGCCCGCTTTGTCGATGAGCGCTCGGATTTTCTGAGCTATCTGAAGCTATGGGATTTTTTCGACGACGCCATCAAGCACAAGAAATCCAACAAGCAGCTGATCAACCAATGCCACGATCTGTACCTGTCACATCTGCGATTACGCGAGTGGCGCGAGCTGCACGCCCAACTGGCCAGCATTGTCGGTGAGATGGGGCTGCGGGTGAACGAGACCCCAGCCACCTATGAACAGATCCATCGAGCCTTGATGTCCGGCCTGCTAGGCAACCTGGGCATGAAACAGGCGGAAGACGACCAATATCTTGGTGCGCGTGGTATCAAGTTCTCGATCTTCCCCGGCTCGGGCCTGAAGAAATCCCGCCCCAAGTGGGTATTGACCAGCGAGCTGGTCGAGACAACCAAGCTCTATGCGCGCTGTGTCGCCAAGATCGAGCCGGAATGGGTCGAGCCGATTGCCAAGACCATCTGCAAGAGCCATTTCTACGAGCCGCACTGGGAAAAGGATCGCGGCGAAGTGGTCGCCTGGGAGCGGGTCACCCTGTATGGCCTGCCCATCGTGCCACGCCGTACTGTCTCCTATGGCCGGGTGAACCCACAGGAAGCCCGTGAGATCTTCATCCGTGAGGCGCTGGCAACCTTCCAGTTCACCACCCGTGGTGGTTTCTATCAGCACAACCGTGACTTGGTGCGTGACATCGAACAACTCGAACACAAATCCCGTCGCCCAGATGTGTTGGTCGATGAGCAGGCCATTGTCGAGTTCTACGATGCCATCATTCCACAGGATATCTGTAACGCTGCCAGCTTTGAAAGCTGGCGCGAACAAGCAGAGAAGCAGCAACCGAAAATTCTGTGGATGACCCGCGACAAGCTGATGCGACATGGTGCTGATCAAGTCACCGCCGACCTGTACCCCGAGCAGATGACTGTCGCGGGGGTCAAGCTGCCATTGAAATACCGCTTCGAGCCCGGCCACTCGCTGGACGGCGTCACGGTCACCGTCCCGCTCGCCCTGCTGAACCAGCTGGAGCCCGAGCAATTCGATTGGCTGGTGCCTGGCATGCTGCGGGAGAAACTGACCAGCCTGATCAAATCGCTGCCCAAAACCTTGCGCCGGCATTGTGTGCCGGTGCCCGACTTCGTCACCAGCGCATTGACCGACCTGCCCATTGGCGATGGCCCGTTGCTGGAAGCCCTTGGCACCTATATCCGACAACGCACCCAACAGACTGTGGTACGAGCGGATTGGTCCATGGAGGGCCTGTCGCCGCACTGCTTCATGAATTTCCGCATTGTGGACGATGCGCGTAACGAGCTGGCAATGGGACGCGACCTGAACCAGCTCAAGACACAACTGGGCCAGGCCGCGCAGCTGACCTTCCGCGACAACGCCCCCAGCATCGAACGCGAGGGCCTCACCAAGTGGGACTTCGGTGACCTGCCCGAGAAGATCGCCTTCAGCAAAGGCCGTCAGCAATTGACAGGCTACCCAGCGTTGGAAGACATGGGTGATTCGGTAGCCATCCGCTTGTTCGATACCGAGCTGGAGGCCAGTACCGCCATGCGCGAAGGCGTGCGGCGCCTGTTGCGGCTGGAGCTGAAGGAGCAGATGAAGCAGCTGGAGAAGGGCCTGCCGAACTTCACCCAGATTGCCATGCAATTGCGTGCCGTAGCCAATGCCGACGATTTGAAGGACGATGTGCTGCTGGCCATCACCGACCGGGCATTCATCGGTGACGAAGCGCTGCCACGTAATGACAAGGCCTTTGCCGACCTGCGGCAAAAAGCCAAGACCCGCCTGCCTGCGGTCACACAAGGCGCGATGCAGCTGCTGGCCCAGATTGCCACAGAATACCAGCAGAATGTGCTGAAGCTGACAGGCCAACAGAAACCCATACCCGAGCTGCGCGAACAGATGCAGCAGCTGGTCTACAAAGGCTTCTTCCACACCACGCCGTGGGCGCAGCTGACCCACCTACCGCGTTACCTGAAAGCGTTGCGAGTACGGCAGGAAAAGTATGGCAACAACCCCAGCCGCGATCAACAACGTAGCGCCGAGATCATCGAGCTGGCGAGCCGCCTGCAGGCCAGGCTGGAGCGCAACCGCAAAGCGGGGCTCGACGAGCCCAAGCTGGTGGAATTCCGCTGGTTGATCGAGGAGCTGAAGGTCTCGCTGTTTGCTCAGGAATTGAAAACACCGTTCCCGGTGTCATTGAAACGGCTCAATAAATTCTGGGATGACGAAATCGGGCGCTGAGCACCGCGCCAACCCGCATCCATATTGGCTTGACAACCGCTGTGCCAATAGCGGTACGATGTTAAGCGAGGGCATGACACGCCCTCGCTAAATTGACAAACAGAATCTAAGATAAGGGGTATCAGGGCGGAAGGTGCGCTGGTATTCGTTTGAATGCTCCCCTCGCAACCCAATCGACTCACATGACTTGGGGCACGAGGCTGCGGTGCGCGCCTGACGATCATTCCAACGGCTGCCAACAGCCGATCCACTGCCGTATTGAACAAAGCAGGTCTAGACATGAGTGAGCAGGCCCCCGTTTCAATCAATGGCGATGAGCATGACGATCGCGCCTTCATCTGCCGCGAAGCCATCCTCAACCGCCAGCAACGCGTCATCGCCTATGAATTCCTGCTGCACAAAGGCATTACCAGTCGCGCCCGCATTCTGACCCCTACCATCAGCAAATTCTACGACGTTGCTTTGATCGCCCACTTGTTGTCGATCGGCATCGATCGCATGTTGGGGAAACGCGCAGCATTTGTCTCGCTGTTCACGCTCGACAGTCTGTTCGACCCTGGGGTCGAAAATCTGCCCGCCAAGCATATCGTGCTCAGCATCGATATCGACAAATTCAGGCAGGCCACGCCTGACCAGCTCAACCGGGTCAACGACCTCCGGCAAGGCGGTTTTCGCTTTGCCTGCTTGTTCGACGGCAAGGTGCTGCCAGAGGACAAGACTTATTACGCACTGGCGCAATACCTGACCCTGGACCTGAGCCGCCCCGCTGAACAGGACATCGCCCAGGCCATCAACACCATCCTTGGCCAATGTCCACATCTGGAATTGTTGGTGAAGAATATCCTGGTGCATGAGGAATTCAGCGCGGTGTTCAGCGGCTCGTCCTATAGCCAGCAGATCGAATACTTCCAAGGGCCGTTTGTCACCTCCCGCGAGCCTTGGGAGGACAAACCGGTCGAAGCCAGCAAGCTGCGTATCATCGAATTGCTCAACAAGGTCAAGCAGGATGAAGACCCGCAGGCGGTTGCCGACTCACTCAAACGCGACCCGGTGCTGCTGTTCAAGATCCTGCGCTATGTCAACAGCCCGCTGACCGGCCTGCGCACACAAGTGGAGACCGCCGAGCAGGCGCTGATGGTGCTGGGGCGCGACAAGCTCTATAGCTGGCTGTCGTTATTGTTGTTCGTCGCCAATCAGGAATCCGGCGATGAATTCGCGCTGCTGGACAGCGCCCTGATCCGCGCACGCCTGATCGAGTTGACAGGTGCCAGGATATTAGGGGCTCCGCATGGCAGCGCACTGTTCCTGACTGGTATCTTCTCGCTGTTGGATATCTTGTTGAAACTGCCACTCCATCGGGCACTGGGCTATCTCAAGCTGCCCGACGCCTTGATCGACGCCCTGGTCAACGAGCAGGGGGATTACTATCCCTTCCTTGAGCTGGCGCTGGCGTGCGAGACAGGCACGCCCAAAGAGGTGGCCATGATCGCGGCCAGGCTGGGTCTGACCGAGGACGAGGTCAATGAATATCACGTCCAGGCCATTGTATGGGCCAATCAACTGGAAAGCTGACACTCAGGGATGACCACACTCAGTTGATCTGGTTTCGTGACTTGCACTGGATCAAGTCAGGCGCAAGTCACGGCACCACGACAACGAAACCTAGGCCGCAGTATGGAGAAACCGCTGCGCCAACAAGGGGCGCAAGCGTCGATGTGCCTGTCGCACCAGCTGCTCAGTGGTGTGCCAATCGATGCAGGCATCCGTCACTGAGCACCCATATTTCATCCGATCGCGATCCGGCTGGATGGCTTGGCTGCCCGCCTCCAGAAAGCTCTCGATCATCACCCCGACAATTGAACGATTGCCTTGCTCGATCTGGCTCACGACATCCATCATGACCAGCGGTTGGCGTTGTGGCTGTTTGTTCGAATTGCCGTGCGCACAATCCACCACGATGTTGGCCGGCACCTGATGCCGGATCATGGTCTGCTCGGCATGCCTGATGCTGACCGCATCGTAGTTGGGCCGTCCGCCGCCCCGCAGGATCAAGTGCCCAAATGGGTTGCCAGATGAGCGCAATATGGCCATACGGCCATCTTCATCCATCCCGAGATAGGTGTGTGAACGAGCTGCCGCGCCCATGGCATGGATCGCCACCTCGACATTGCCATCGGTGCCATTCTTGAACCCGACTGGCATCGGCAGGCCCGATGACATTTCACGGTGCGGCTGGGACTCGGTAGTGCGTGCGCCGATGGCAGCCCAACTGACCAGATCACCCAGATAGGCCATCGAAAACAGATCCAGTGCCTCTGTTGCCACCGGCAAACCCAGTCCACCCAGCTGCAACAAGGTGTCCCGCGCCAGATACATGCCCTCGCCCATCCGACAGCTACCATCCAGGTGCGGGTCATTGATCAAGCCCTTCCAGCCTATGGTGGTGCGTGGCTTTTCAAAATAGGCACGCATCACCAGCACCAACGTATCGGATACGTCTTCGGCCAGCTGCCGCAGCCGTTGGGCATAGTCCAGAGCCGCAACAGGATCATGGATCGAGCAAGGCCCGACAATGACCACCCAACGTGGATCATTACGATCCAGAATCTCAGTCAGCATCCGTCTGCCTTCAGCTACAGAGGCCACGGTGCAGGCATTGCCCGGTAATTGTCCACGCAGCTCGACCGGGCTGGGCATGGCTTCCGCCACCACCCGCCGGCCCAGCGCACCAGTGTGCGTTTCGGTCAGATCTCGTTTCATCAGGTGAATTCTCTACGCGAAGTACAGTCAGCAATGGATTGGATGGTATGTCTCGCGGCAACGGCAGGCCAGATGCTGTTGCGTGGGGCTCGGCACGGCCTGGATCACATGCCAAGCCGGGGCCGATCAGGTGGGCACCTTGCATCGAACCCATGCCAAGTGCCACCAAGGGGATTCATTCATCGACAGAGCCAGCGTGCGGACTCAGGTGGACGCGATCTGCGATATCCACCGCCAGGGCGTCTGGTGCCCGGGCTCCGCTGCAATGGCTGATCCAGCGTCGATTGCGAAACCTCACCAACAACGCCCATGATCATGCATGGGCGGGTTTTGCAAAACCTTGCGCCAGATCAAGTCCCATTCTCATGCAGAACCAGGCAAATACCGCTCAGATCATGACATGTGCTGTGATCTACAGCCCAGCCACCGGTAATCTGCTGGCCACGACTACAGCACACAGCTGTTTCACAGTTTGAATGCGCGTAGCGATTGTTGCAGGCCATTCGCCTCATCATGCAGGCGCTGAGACACATGCAGCGTACTCTGCACCGCTGCTGCATTCTGCTCGGCCATCTGCGCCACCTTCTCGACATTTTGCGCAATCAATGTGCTGGCTGCCCGCTGCTCGGTTGTCGAACAGGTGATGTCGTCGATCATCGATTTGGCCTGGCTGATTGTCCTGCGGATCTCCTCGACTGCATCACCGACATTTCTGACCAGCTGCACGCCATTGCCGACCCGCTGGTGACCAGCCTGCATCACATCGACAGCCCGATAGGTCTTCCGCTGCACATCTTGAATCATTCTTTCGATCTGCTGGGTTGCCTCGGATGTCCGTGCTGCCAATGTGCGCACCTCATCCGCCACCACCGCAAAACCACGGCCTGCCTCGCCAGCCCGCGCACTTTCTATTGCCGCATTCAAAGCAAGCAGATTGGTCTGATCGGCAATGTCCTTGATCACACCGACTATATTGGAAATCTCAGTGGCACTCTCTCTAAGCTCACCGATGGTCCGCGCTGTCTCATTCACCGATTGCTCGATCTGAATGATCTCCCCCACCGCCCCATGCACCACCCTCTCCATCTGCACCGACTGATGCTGGGTCGCCTCGGCTTGGCGATCGACATCCGATGTACTGTCCGCCACCTGAGCGATGCTCACGGTCATCTGCTGGACCGACGATGCCATGCTGGCAGCAGCATGGCTTTGCTGGATCGAGCTGGTCGCGATCTGCTCTGCGCTGTCATTCAACTCAGTCACAGCCTGGGCCACCTGCCCCGCAGCATGATTCAACTGGCCGATGAGCTCGCGCCAGGACATTGCCACCGAATTGACTGCCACCCCAATCTGTTGAAACTCATCCCGCCCCGTGATACGAGCAGTCACGGTCAAATCGCCCGTGGACAGCGCCGCCGAGACCCGCCCCAGTTCGGACACCCCTTCCTGTAAAGAACGATAGGTACCCAGAAACAACCATGACACCAATAAAGCCAGGGCAATCATCAATCCAGAAATGGTGATGATCATCCGATGCGATGACACATCCTGAGCGGCCAGCACGGTTGCCAGCTCCCCACCGATGACCTTGAACAGCTGGTACACCTCATCAATAGCAGCAGATGTCATCTCGAAATATGCCGCAGGCTCGGTCTGAATCTGCTCTGCCATCACCAGCTGCGACTCCACATTCTGCACAGCCTGGCCAATGCGAGCCAGCAGGCGTCCACTTTGGTCACCCAAGACAGCCTGAAGCGCCGGCTCATTCCCAAAGGCCAGCGCCAATTGCAATTGCGTGCCGGCCAACAGATGCCGTGCGATCCCGACATGGGTGGCCATTTTCATCCGCTCATCGAGCGTAATCTGTTTCCGGCTGGCAATCCCTGTCCCCATGCCGCGCGCCAAGGCCAGGCGCTCACCCAGCAGAATCAGGTCTTCATAGGCCAAGCGCTGCAGATAATAAACCTGCGGGTCCCGATTCGCCTTCAATCCGCTGGCATCCGTCATTTGCATCATGGTCTTCAGCACATTGCTGATCAGCGTGGTGTGGGCCTGGAAATTCTGTTGGATTTCCGCCTGCCGCCATTGCTGATGCACAGACCGCCACTCCGACAGAATCGCCGTGATTTCACGCTGATAACCTGTTGAATTGGCAAGCCGTGTCAAGTCCACGCCATTTTTTTCCAACGCAGCCTCATTCTCCTCGATCCGTGGGCCAAACGTCGTATCACCACTCAGAAAACCATTGGTCATGCCACGATGCTTCTGCACCTGGATCAGCAAATGACTCAAGGACTGGTTCACCTCAACACCTTGCTGTGCCTGATCGATCTGGCGGACATCATTCAACAATTCCAATGCAAGTGTGCCCGCCAACATCACCAACGGCACACCCAGCACCGCCCCCACCAACATGAACTTTGCGCCGAATTTCAGATGACTGGCCAAACTGGCGGCTGGCCGCAACAATCCCCACATAACGCCTCCCATTCCAAGTGAGCACGCCATTGGAACAACCCAGATTCAACCCAGCTGCCCTCAAGCAGCACCAACATGAATCCTGTCATGAAGTTACAATTGCTTTGCCACATACAAGTAAAGCGCTTTTTCTGCAATGGCTGCTAACGTTATAGGCAACAATGACGCGCTACGCCCATCGGACTGCGCAGGATGTCCGTCGTCAGCACCAAGAAAAATGGCCGACTGCGTCGGCCATCTCAAACAACATCTCATCAACTGAACAAGGATCACTCAGTCTCTTCCGTGTGTGGTGCCTCGCTTGTAGCGGCGCTCCCCTCCGCAGGTCGGGCCCGGATCGAGCCAGTGGGTCGTAACAAGGGGCTGTCCAACGTCCCGCCAACACTGATGGGAACCGCCAGCGGGTTCACCGCACTCTTGATGCGAACGCTGAATTGGCCGTTAGCTTTCTTGTCCGGGGAAATCAACAAACCACCATTGGCAACCAGCAAACCAGACTGCAGCCCCACCCCCTTGAAACGATAGGTCTTGTCACTGACCTCCAGATTGCCTGTCAAGACATCGAAACGCGTCTTGCCGCCCCGCAGGCCACCCTCACCTTTGGTGCCAGCGTTGTAACGGATGGCTGTGATGAAATCGAAATTGTTGATCGTGCCATCTTCCACCTTGAACGATGCTTCCGCCCGTGGTGCCAGCAACAGGTCTTCCAGATACTTGCCATTCGAGCCGAACACCCCTTCCATTGAAGCACGGCCCGCTACATTGGTCTTCTCACTCAACCCTTGGGTCAACGTCTCCAGCTGCAGATTGCTCATGGTGTATTTACCGGACAACTGCCATTTGTCTGCCCACTCCAGCTTGGCCGAGCCGACCAATGTGCCGCCCGAGATCACCGCCCGGATATCATCGATCACCAATCCATCCATATTGCCCAAGGCATTGATGGTCAACGAGCCGAACTTGACGGCGGGTGCCACCGGAGGCGACCAGCTCTGCGCGACAAAGCTGAAACTGTATTGACCATCCTTGGGCGCGATCTGCAGCGTTGCCGGGCTGCCCTCCTGCGACAACACGATATCCTTGAACCCGCCACTCGGATCAAACGACACCGCCGCATTCAAGGGGCCAACTGTCGCATGATTCATGCGGATGTTGCTTTCGGTGAACTTCACCGATTCCACGCGGAAACGACTCATTCCTTTTCCCGCATTCAGGATCGCAGGGGCAATCAGCATAAACTCCTGTTTTACATCAGCACCTTCCAATGTCAATTGACGGATGGTCAATTGATCCGTCAACAAACTCAAATATGCTGGCAATACCAGAGCCTTTCTGATCTGCACCTCCTGGTGCTCGCCGATCATCATGCTTTCCAGCACCAGCTTGGGCATGGGGGTATAGGCGATCGCGATGTTGCCGATTTTGACCGGCTGCCGCAATTGGCCGCTCAATGCTTTTTCAAGCTGTGGAATATATAAATTGATCGGATAGACAAGCGGAAATAGCAATACCAACGCCAGCAAAACCACCAGCGCCCCGATCAGAATTTTAAAAATTTTCATTGAGTCGTTACCTAATGTTGTTCTTAGCTATTGACCGACATTCGAAAGGTCATTAATATACGCGCCTTCTTTGATCCCCGATAGCTCAGTCGGTAGAGCGACGGACTGTTAATCCGCAGGTCGCTGGTTCGAGCCCAGCTCGGGGAGCCAAATTCTAATGCAAGTTGCATATTTCACAAACAGCATCTTGTAATATTTTTCGATGATCCCTGATAGCTCAGTCGGTAGAGCGACGGACTGTTAATCCGCAGGTCGCTGGTTCGAGCCCAGCTCGGGGAGCCATCAAATTTGGCAAATATCTGTCGCTGCTTACCAAGGCAGCAACAGATAAAATTTCTACCGATCCCCGATAGCTCAGTCGGTAGAGCGACGGACTGTTAATCCGCAGGTCGCTGGTTCGAGCCCAGCTCGGGGAGCCAAATACAAACAAGTAAAACCCTTTGCTACATCGCAAGTTGTAGCAAAGCCATCTACCGATCCCCGATAGCTCAGTCGGTAGAGCGACGGACTGTTAATCCGCAGGTCGCTGGTTCGAGCCCAGCTCGGGGAGCCAAATTCAAGACGATACTCTCGGGTATCGTCTTTTTGTTTGTATCGTCGCCAGCTGGGTCAAGCCAGCATCCCAGCCACTCGCAAGCCACCTTCCAGGCAACGACAAAGCAGGTTCCGCTGACGGGCTGGCAAACCACAGCCGCAACCCATATAACTATATATAGTTCAGCCATGCATCAAACTGGGAAAGACATCACCCGTCTCATGATTGAATGGGGCCACGCACATCCTGCGAACCCCACCGCACCTGATGTGACCAAAGAGATTCAGCGATGTCCTCCGAAAGGGAATACCGGCGTGACTTGGTAACCATGCTGGCCAATACGGCGCCTGGCCTCGTTAAATATTCGCCATGCTCCATTCCGGATGTATCATAGGCCCCGATACAACTGACGTCCGACGCAACGGGAACCCCTGACGCCATGCCCTTCTTCAGTAAAAAGCCAGCCCTGACCAACACATCGACAACTGATGCCAATTGGCAACAGCTGTTTGACGCCATGGACAAGATATCCGTCCAGGGCTATGACCGCCATCGTCGCGTTGTCTATTGGAATGCAGCCTCCGAGCATCTGTATGGTTACTCGCGTAGTGAGGCATTGGGCAGACAGCTTGAGGATTTGATCATCCCCCCCGCGATGCGTGAGCAGGTGATCGCTGCGGTCGCCAACTGGTTTGACCACAAAATCCCCATTCCCACTGGTGAATTGACCTTGACCAGCAAATATGGACAGGCTGTCCATGTGCTCTCCAGCCACTTGATTCCACCTGCGTTGCATGATGGTGAGATCATCATGTATTGCGTGGACATCGACTTGTCCGAGCGCGTCAAGACCGAGGTGCAGCTCAAAGCCAGTGAGGCCCGTCTCCGGCATATGGTGGAGCAGCTTCCTGCCGGGGCGCTGTATGTTGAGGGCCAGCAGGTCTGGCTGAATCGGGCTGCGGAAATGCTGATTGGCTACCCGCGTGCACAAATCCAGACACTTGATGATTGGTTCAGGACGGTTTATCACGACCAAGCCGATGCCATGCGCGCGCTTTTTGAATCGGATCGCAAGCAGGGCTTCCCCTGCCGTCGCCAGATGGAGCTGACCCACCAGGACGGCTCGAAGCGATTGATTGAGTTTGCAGGCTTTGCCGATGAGAAAAGTGAAGTCCATCTGATGATCGATGTGACTGAGCGAGAGCAGGCCCAGCAAGCACTCCGTATGAGCGAAGAGCGCTATGAGCTTGCCGTACAGGGCTCGAACGACGGCTTGTGGGATTGGGACATCGTTGGGCAGGTCATGCATTACTCGGAGCGGTTTGCAACCATGCTGGGGTACGGGCCGGAGGGCATGGGGGATGAATTCGCCACCTTGATCGATCATATCCATGTAGATGAACGTGATCAGGTAGTGGCTTATATGGAATCACATCTGCGCCTGCATACGCCTTTTGAGGTGGAATGCCGCATGACCCGGTGCAATGGGAAAAACGGGTGGTTCCGTCTGCGCGGGGAAGCCATCTGGGATGAGGCTGGGATACCGATTCGCATGGCAGGGTCGATATCGGACGTCTCCGAATCCAAAACCACCCTCGAAGCCTTGCTGCGCAGTGAGGCCCGGCTGGCCGATGCGCAGTTGGTGGCCAAGCTGGGCAATTGGGAGTGGCTGGCCAACACCAATGAAATGTGGTGGTCCGAGGTGATGTATCACCTGCACGATGTCCGTCCGTTACAATTCCACCCCTCGCTGGAAGCCTTTTTACAGCTGATGATCGAAGATGACCGTGAGCCGGCACGGACACAGCTCAATCGCGTTACCGAGGATCGGCATCGTGCTTCGCTTGAATATCGTATTCGCCAAACCGATGGCCGGTATGCGGACATCTGGCTGACCTGCTACCCACGGATCAATTCGGATGGTCGGGTAACCGGCCTGCGTGGTACCGCACAGGACATCACCGAACGCAAACACTCAGAGCGGTTATTGGCCGGCGAACGCAAGGTGCTGGAGCTGATCGCCAGCGGCCAGGCCCTGGAGCTGACCCTCGACACGCTGTGTGCCGCCCTGTCCATGCAGCTGCCGGGTGGCAAACCCTGCGTTCAGGAGCTGAAACCGGACACCAAGGAGCTTTGCTATCTGGCGAGCGAGCGTCTGCCCGAGCCATTCGTCCGTGCCACCGATGGCTTGCCAGCCACCCCTTACAGCGGCTCCTGTCCCGCTGCGGCGGTGTTGAAGCGACCGATCAACGTCGAAAACATTGGTGATGACATCATCTGGTCTCAGAACCGGGATCTGGCGCTGAATGCACAATTGCTGGCCTGTTGGGCACAGCCTATCGAATCCAAGCAATATCGGGTGATCGGTGTATTGGGCGTGTATTTCCATGACAATCGCCTGCCCACCGCCGCTGAATCGGAAACCATTGAGCGCATGGCCCGCCTGGCGGGCATTGCCATCGAAAACCACCGCATCGAGACGGCCTTGCGGCAAAGCGAGGAACGTTGGCACTTCGCGCTGGAAGGCAGCAGGGATGGGGTGTGGGATTGGCACATCGCAGCCAACGAAGCCTATTACTCCCGGCAATATGAGCAGATTCTGGGTGCCAGCCAACTGCATCCACTCAGCCATGCGCTGGGTGACTGGGCGCAACGTATCCACACAGAGGACAAGCCTCGGGTCCATCAGGCGATCGAGCACTGTTTCACCCAGGACGATGGTCATTACACTTGCGAATATCGCGTACTGAGCCTGGCGGACAATCAGTATCGCTGGGTGCTTGCACGCGGCAAAGTCACCACCTGGGACGAATCAGGCCAGCCCATCCGTATGATCGGCACGCTGACCGACATCAGCGACAACAAACGCGCAGAGGAAGAGTTACGGCTCAATGCCAAGGTATTCGAGGGCACTGGCGAGGGCATTCTGATCACCGATCGCTTCAACCGTATCATGTCGGTCAACGCCGCATTCAGTAAAATCACCGGTTACGCCCGCGATGAAGTCATTGGCCGCAACCCATCCATGCTGTCGTCTGGCCGGCACGGCACCGACTTCTTCCGGGCCATGTGGGCAGAGCTGAAAGCCGCCAATTACTGGCAGGGCGAAATCTACAATCGCCGCAAAAATGGTGAGGTGTTTCCCGAATGGCTGACCATCTCGGTGCTGCGAAAAGACAATGGTGACATTTCCAATTTCATCGCCACGTTCTCCGATATCAGCGAGCGCAAGGCCCAGGCCGAACATATCCAGTTCCTGGCCAATTTCGATGTCTTGACGCAGCTGCCGAATCGTCAGCTGTTCAAGGACAGGGTACACACCGCCATCGCCACCGCCCACCGCATGCGAAGCCGACTAGCCCTGTTGTTCATCGATCTGGATCGATTCAAGAACATCAATGATTCGCTTGGCCACCATGTAGGGGACACCCTGTTGCAGCTGGTCGCGGAGCGGCTCAAGCAGGTGGTGCGCGAGGCCGATACCGTTGCCCGCATGGGGGGAGATGAGTTCGTGGTGATGCTGACCGACCTGCGCAACGGCGAGGATGCCGCCCCCATCGCCCAGAAAGTCATCAACATCATCACTCAGCCATATGCTTTGAATGATCACGACCTACGGCTGACACCCAGCATCGGCATCTCCGTCTACCCAGACGATGGCGAGGACTTTGAGACACTGGTCAAACATGCCGATGCGGCGATGTATCACGCCAAGGATTCGGGGCGGAACAATTACCAGTTCTTCACCCACAATATGAATGCCCGCGTCTTTGAGCATCTGATGATGGAGAACAGCCTACGGCGTGCGCTGGAGCGGGAGGAATTCCTGGTTTACTACCAGCCGCAGGTGGACGTGCAGACCGGCGCCATCATCGGTGCCGAGGCACTGATCCGCTGGCGGCACCCCGAGTTTGGCCTGGTATCACCTGCCAAATTCATCCCAGTGGCGGAAGAGTCCGGCCTGATCGTGCCGATCAGCGACTGGGTATTGCGTACCGTCTGCAGACAAGGCCAGATCTGGATCGCACAAGGTCTGCCCGCCATTCCCATCTCGATCAACGTCTCTGCGCTACATTTCAAGCAGAAGGACTTCATCGACAAGCTGATTGCCGCGCTGGACCAGACAGAGCGGCCACCAGAGCTGGTCGAGCTGGAGCTCACCGAGAGCATTCTGATGCAGGATGCCGAAGCGGCCATTGCCAATATGGGCCGACTGAAAGGCATCGGGGTGCGGCTTTCCATCGATGACTTTGGCACGGGTTACTCCAGCCTCTCCTATCTCAAACGGTTCCCGATCGACAAGCTGAAGATCGATCAATCGTTTGTACGTGACCTGCCGCATGATGCCGACAATGCCGCCATCACCGCCGCCATCATCAGCTTGGCGCAAAGCCTGCACCTGCAGGTGATTGCAGAGGGCGTGGAGGATGAGGAGCAGCGTGACTTCCTGCTGAGCCGTGGCTGTACCGAGAACCAGGGCTTCCTGCACAGCCCGCCATTGCCAGCGGAGGAATTCGCCAAGCAATTCTGCCTGCGCCCGGCATGACTCCCCCGCCGCCAGCCGGCGGGGCACATGGGCGGGCTCTGCCAGCATGGGTTCGCACCGCGTTGGATTCGGTTTGCGCCACAATTGACCTATAATCCGCAACATTCCTTGTATTGGTGAATGGAACCATGAACCCAGACTGGCAAGCTTTCTTGACCGCCCAAGGCGCCCGATTCGATCAGCACCATGTCACCACCTTTGGTGATTCCGCCCGCGAGCAGGCTGCCGCCATACATGGCACCCTGTTGGCCGATCTGTCCGCCTACGGCGTGATTGAGTTCCACGGCGACGAAACCGTGACCTTCTTGAACAATCTGCTCTCCAGCGATGTGCGCAAGCTCGATGTCAATCACGCGCAATGGAGCAGCTTTTCCACGCCCAAAGGCCGCATGCTGGCCAACTTCCTGATCTGGCGTGACAATGAGAACTATCTGTTGCAATTGCCGCGAGAGCTGCGCGAAAGCATGCAGAAAAAACTGTCGATGTATATCCTGCGCACCAAAACCCGCGCTGAAGACCTGAGTGGCGAGTTGGTGCTGCTGGGGCTGGCAGGCCCGCAAGCCGAAGCACTGCTGACTACCCATCTTGGTGAAGTCCCGACCGAAACCATGCGCACCATCCACCATCATGGCGTCACCCTCATCCGCCTGGGCCCACAACGCTTCCAGTTGGCCATGCAGCATGAATTGGCGCCAGGCCTATGGCAGAAGCTGGCTGGACAAGCCACGCCTGTCGGCCACCCTGGCTGGGCGCTACATGAAATCCGCGCGGGCACGCCATGGATCACCGCCGCCACCCAAGAGCAATTCGTGGCCCAGATGGCCAATATGGAATTGATTGGCGCGGTCAGCTTCAACAAAGGCTGTTACCCAGGCCAGGAAATCGTTGCGCGAACCCAGTACCTGGGCAAGTTGAAACGCCGCCTCTATCGGGTTCGCACGGAGGCCACCATGCAAGCCGGCCAGGAGCTGTATAGCCCCGAAATGGATGGACAGGCCATCGGCATGATCGTCAATGCTGCACCGGTGGATGCCCAGCAAAGCGAGGCCCTGGCTGTGATTCAGATGAGCAGCATTGCCCATGGCGTTCACCTCGGCACATTGCAGGGCCCGCAGCTGACGGTGCTGGATCTGCCCTATACCGTGAGCTGATGACCCATCTGTACGTCTATTACCGGGTGATCGATCACCCGGCCAGCCAAAGCCGATTGGCGGACTTCATCCGTCAGGTGGCACAACAGACCGGCCAGTCAGGCACGCTGTTGCGCAAGCTGGATGACCCGGCCACCTGGATGGAGAGCTACGAGAATATTGCTGACAGGGCACAATTCAGTCAGCAATTGGCCTGTTTGGCCGAGCAAGCGGACTTCGCTGCCCTGTTGATGCCGGGCTCGCGGCGGCATGAGGAATGGTTCGAGGTGACAGGGTGACGCAGCTTCATCACCCTGGCCGGGAGCATGACTAGGCCCGGACATCCACCTGGGTGCCCAGATTCGGCGGGTTGTTGTAGGCCGCCGGCTGTACCGATGAGAGCAACGTCATCATGGTCGATTCGACAGCGTTGTTCGCTACTTTCATCGCGTACACCCCTGCTGCCTGCAGCACTTGCGCCTGCACATTGGCTCCGCTGGTTATACCATCCATGGTCTTGCCTCCTTGATTTCATCACACCGCTTCAGCATTCATCTTGGATCAACATCCAGACAATCTCAAGCTGTTCCAACCGGGATTCATCAACGCCATCGCATCCGATAGTGTGGAATACCGGCTTCCATGAACATATCGCCATCTTCCACGAAATCTTGAGCCCGATAGAACCCACGGGCCGATTCTTGTGCATTCAACCAGATCGGATTCAAGCCCTTGCGCTGCGCCATCGCCAGCAACGCCTGCAACAGCGCGGCACCAACGCCCTGCCCACGCCAATCAGCCAGCACCGCCATCCGACCGATCTGCCCTGTCTCCAGCAAACGTCCACAACCGACTGGCTGCTGTTGCGCATCCACCGCCAGTACATGCCAAGCCTGGGCATCACGCACATCCCACTCCAGCTCGGCAGGGATGCCCTGCTCCTCGATGAACACCCGACGGCGCACTGCTGATAGCGCGGTTTGATCTGCTGACCAGCTTGCTTCTTTGACACTAAACGACATCTTCTCTCCTTGCTTTGCCTGCGCCAAGGATGGCGCACCGGCAGCGCCTGCCTGCACTACCCGGTCTGATGAATCGACTCCTGACGACGCATGCACGTCTGCATGGCCCGCACAGCACCCCTGCTTCTTGGCCTGCCGCCGCATACTGAAAAACTGTTTGAGCAACCCGCCACATTCTGCTGCCAGCAGCCCGCCCACCACCTCGGCATGGTGATTCAAGCGGCTTTCGGCAAACAGATCGACAACGCTGCCACACACGCCAGTCTTGAAGTCTGGCGCACCGTAGAACACCCGGCGGATGCGCGCATGCATGATAGCGCCGGCACACATGGCGCAGGGCTCCAGTGTGACATACAGGTCGCAGTCCACCAGCCGATAGTTGCCCAGCCTCTGCGCTGCTGCCCGCATGGCCTGGATTTCCGCATGGGCGGTCGGATCAGCAGCGGCAATCGGGCGGTTCCACCCCTTGCCGATGATCTGGCCGTCCTTGACCACCACAGCCCCAACCGGCACCTCGCCCTCGCCCTGCGCCTGTAACGCCAGCGCCAAGGCTTCACGCATCATGGTTTCATGTAGATTGAACATACTGACTGCTCTGAAAACGACTGGGATTCCACCCCGCCACCAGCCCAGGAACAGCCCTGTGCCAACGGCAGAAAACAAGGCGCCCCAGGCAAGGCTGCCAGGGGCGCGAATGAACAGCGGAATGTGCTTATACGGTAAACCGGCTGATCTCTTTTTGCAAGCGGTCAGCCTGATCTTGCAGTGCGTGGGCTGCATCTGCGGCTTCTGACACAGACTGGGAATTGCCACGGGAGATATAGGCGATCTGCCCCACGTGATCGGCGATCCGCCCACCCGCAACGGCCTGTGTCTCGGTGATCTGCGACAACGTGACCAGATTATCATAGGCCACCCCTGCATCATTTCGCAGCTTTTCCAAGGGCTCCAACACACCATTGATCAAGGTGACGCCGTGTTTGACCTGCTCCGACCCTCGCTCCATGGCGCGCACTACGGCCATGGTCTCAGACTGCACCGCATCCACCATTGACTTGATCTCGATGGTAGCTGTGCGGGTACGCTCCGCCAGCTTTCGCACCTCATCGGCCACCACCGCGAAACCTCGGCCCGCCTCCCCCGCCCTGGCTGCTTCGATGGCCGCGTTCAGGGCCAGCAGATTGGTCTGTTCTGCAATATCACGAATCACATTGGCAATGCCGCTGATACGCTGTGACTGTTCATGCAGCTTGCCGATATTGTCAGCTGATGTCCGAACGGTATCGGCAATCCGATTGACTTCACCGACTGCCTTGACCGCCAATGCCTGGCCTTGCGAGGACAGCTTCGCAGCCCGCTCGGCCACATCACGCGCGGTTCTGGAGGAATCCGACACCTGTGCGATGCTCTCCGTAACCTGCTGTACGGTGTCCGCAGCATCGGAAGCAACCCGACTCTGCCCTTGTGAGCTGTCACGGATCTGCTCGGTGATGCCGGTCAGCGAATGAGCCGAGCCGGCCACTTGCCCCGCACTGTCCGAGATGCCTGCAATCATTTCATGCAGTTGATCCTGCATCTGCTTCAGTGCGGCCAGCAGCTGAGCTGTCTCATCACGCCCCACGACCGCGATCGACTGGCGCAGATCACCCTGAGCGATGCACTCAGCGGCCTGGATCGCGCTGCGCAATGGCCGGGTGATAGCGCGACTCAGCCAGCTCGATATGGCAATGACCAGCAGCGCCGCCACCAAGCCGATGGCCATCGACAACATGACGCCGGAGCGCTTGACCCCCAAGGCCCGTTCATACGACTGTCCGGCCAGCGTGGCCTGGGCCTTGACCAGCTCAACCAGTTTGGCATTGATGTCCTGAAACAATTTGTCGGACACCTTCATCATGGCCATCGCGGTGTTGACATCCAGCGTGGCCACCGACACCGATTGCGCCACGTTGTTCCGATATTCAGCCATCTGGTCGAGGAGCACCTTGACGCTCTTCTGATCCGCAGCAGACAGGCCCGGCATAGCGGCATAACGCTGAATGGCCGCCACGCTTTTACCGATCTCCTGATCCAGGTCTTTGCCGGCTTCTTTGACTTTGGATTCCGTGTAGTTTTTCAGCCAGGTGAACAACCGGTACACGCCCGAATGCGCCTGGGCCAACTGCTGACTGGCGCTGGAGGTGATCTGATACTGCTGGAATCGGATCTGGTAGACATCTTCGAGCGCAGCCCCCTGGCGGCTGAGCGCATGATAGCCGGCAGCCACGGTCAGGAGCAGGCAGATCACACCCAGCATAGGTGCAATCAGGATCTTCTTATAGATACTCATCGACAACAGGTTGGCGGGATGGAGCGACTGCCGCCAGGATGGAGGGAGGTGCGGCTTGGACAGATGAGGTAAGTGCAGAGCCGACATGGGCTTGGGTAGGTGCATCCGGGTCTCCATTCCATCTGACAGATCTGGTAACCAATGGCAGATTGCTACATATACGATGATCCATTATAGGCTGCCGGCTGAAAGCTGCGGCCAAGTTCAACGGCATGACCCAGACCTCGTGTGGAAACAGCCAGCAAGCTTTAGTCAGGCAGCCTATCATTTAAACCACCATGTGCCAAACCAGGAGCGACTCATGAAGAAAACGGCGTTATTACTCGTTGTTTTATCAAGTTTGATGACTGTATCCGCCATGGCCGAGGACAAACCGGCCAGCATCAAGCTGTGCTTTGAAGGTGAAGATATCTATCCCTGGGTGATGAAAAGCAAGAAGGGTTTGAACATCATCATGTTGGAAATGGTTGCCAAGAAGACCAATCTTAAACTGGACATGTCCCCGCTCCCTTGGAAGCGGTGTTTGAATGATGTCCAAAGTGGTGGCATGGATGGGGCATTTGCCGCCAGCTACAAGCCAGACCGCGCTGAATTTGCAGTCTACCCCAGCAAGGACGGCAAGCCCGATCCGGCCAAGCGAATGATGCTGGACAGCTACAGCCTGTATCGGTTGAAAGGCAGCAATGTGAACTGGGATGGCAGCAAATTCCAGAACGTCACGAGTGCCATCGGCACCCAGCCTGGGTATTCTGTCATCGACCTGTTGAAGCAGAACGGCGTGCAGGTGGATGATGGGGCAAAAACAGCCGATGACACCTTACGCAAGCTCATTTCCAACCGTGTTGCTGGCGCTGCATTGATGACCTTGGAAGGCGACAATTCCATAGCAACCAATAGTGAGTTCACCGGCAAAGTCGAACGCGTGCCCACCCCGCTAGTCGAAAAGCCCTACTTTTTGATCTTCGGTAAAGGATACCAAGCCAAATACCCTGGCGCCGTTACCCAGCTATGGGATGCCATCGCCAGCGTCCGAGAATCGCCAGAATACAAACAAGCAGAAGCCGCCTTCTTCAAACGCTGAGGCAGGCTTTGGGATGCAGAACGAAAACGCCACGATCAACGTGGCGTTTTCATTCGACTCAGGAACCGGTTCCCGGCAGACTTTCCACCTTGACCTTCGCATCTGGCTTGGGCACCGGCAGCGCGGCTTCGCCACACTTCATTCTGACCGCCACCCCATTGGCAGACATCGCCAAGTCAAAATTGCTCAATTCAGGTTTGTTCTGCACATAGCTACGATATTCGCGCAACGCCTGGTCGCATTGCTCCTGATCGATCTTGCCGGCATCAGCCCGTTGCAATGTATTGCCGGTTGGCAGCGGCTCAGCACTAGGTAGCTTCTCGACCTTGGATTTGGGCTCGACAAAGGTGAACTTGATCTGGTTCTCGATCAACTCGGGTTTGGTCTGAGACTCACCTTTCGGGCATGGAGAATTGGCGTAGGTCACCCTGCCGGACTGCGGGTGAATGCATTTGAAAATTTCCGATGCCTGACTGGCCGATGTGACACCGATCCAGCCAAGCATCAACCATACACATTTTTTCATGGGCAAGCCTGTTACCAGAATATCGACAATGACAGGATTCTACCTTCAAATCAACAACAGGCAAGGGCCGTGCACCGTTGGCATGACTAACGGCTGTTTTGTGTCAAGTGTTTCAGCAAAAACTGCGCCTTCATATATGCAGCCTGATCACCTTGTTTGGCTGCCTGAACATACCAATACATGGCTTTATGAAGATCTTTCTGCATACCATCACCTGATTCATACATCGATGCAACAATGTACTGTGAGGCGATTTCCCCATTGGCTGCGGCGCGCTCATACCAGAATGCGGCCAGCCGCTCATCCTTTTCTGCACCCCGCCCCAGGTAATACTGGGTGGCCAGACTCTCCTGCGCGGCGCCATGGCCTTGATTCGCGGCCCGGCGGAACCACTCGGTGGCCATGGTCTGTGACCGTGGCACCAGGTGGCCGTGTTCATACAGCAGCCCCATATTGAATTGCGCCTGGGCAAAGCCTCCTTCCGCCGCCTGATTCAGCCAGCTGACCCCCGTATGCGGCGAGCCCTCACTGGATTCGCCCCGGATCATCATCATGGCCAGGTTGAACTGCGCCAGCGAGTTGCCATTGCGGGCATTGTGCCCATACAGCTTGCCAGCAACTTCATAATCACGGTTGATGTAGGCATGATAGGCTGCATCGCGCTGTTCTGCCGATACGTTTGCACTTGACGCCCCTAGCCAGACGGCCAGCAGCAACGCAGATAACTTCGTCGGATGACGCATGGCCGCGCTCCCCGAAAACAACCCACCGCCGATCGCACCCGCAAACCAGAATCACGGCAGATCACACTACTCAATCTAGTTCAATTTATTCTATTTTCCGAATTCATTCACACCACTGGATCGTCATACACATCACATTGTCAGCATGTCTTCTGCCCGGCTGGCACCAATTCAATGCTCTCCATGCAGCGGATGCTTCCATACAGGCGGATGCCGGCCATGGCATCCACCCTGGCACCCACGCTCATTTCAAGCGGCGCCAATAATTGACCGCCCTCACACAGGATACCCTCTTCATCGACAGGGCAGCCGTATCAAGGCGCATCGGCCACGACGCCCCGATCATCTGCCAACATAGCGTATACCCGCCAGCGCACGGCTTAGCGGGCGGATACCTGGGTCACGGAGGCCACATTCCGTTGGCCTCACCCGATCAGAACATAGGTAGAATCTGACTTCCATTGTTGATTCACGATGAGGACGGCGGCATGCGAGTACTACCAGGAATCCTGTTATGCTTTTCCAGCTTGTCATGGGCGCAGCCTGTCTCGCCCGATGGGGTGGTTTCCGAGCTATGGCAGGCGCTTTCAAGCCTGCCTGGAGAAAAGCCCGCCATCCAGACACTCAAGCAGCTATTCCACCCTGATGCTTATGTATTTGGCGCTAGTTATCGTCAAGCCGAGCCGACCCTGACCAGATCGTCAGCCTTGCAATTCATCACCATGCTGGATCGGCCTGCCAAGGATGGTTTTCACGAATGTGAGATCTTTCGGGACATCCAGGTCTTTGACCGGTTCGCCACCGTCTATAGTGTGGTGGAATCAAGAACCGACAAAACAGCCGCCAAGCCGGATTTCACCGGCGTCAACAGCATTCAGCTGTATCAAACCAGACAAGGCTGGCAGATCATCTCGCTGTATTACCATGTCGGGCAGGCTGGTGTGCGCATACCCTTGAAAGCAGGGGTGAGCGGCCAATGCCTGTCATAGCCCGCCGGACGTGGGCGTCTCGACAATGACATAGTATTTGCGCACCGCCTCGACCACCTCGAATTGCCCGATGAAGCCCGCTGGGATGACAGCAGCCTCACCCGCGCCGATCTCGCTCACCCGGCCTTCTGCATCATGCAAACGCACCACCCCTTCGATCACACAGAAGAATTCTGCTTTATTGTCAGCAAAGGCAATCCGCCAGCGCCCTGGCTCGCACGCCCAGATGCCGCAATCCAACACACCATCTTGGCTGGTGTAATGCGTCCAGGTGGTTCGAAGGGGGTTGCCTGATTCCAGGCGATCCGCCCTGGGCCGGTCATAGATCGGCTCGGGGTGTTGTTGTGAAAAGACAACGGCAGGTTTGGTCATAACAGGCTTTCTTTGTTCATCACGGAGGAATTGGCCAGGAACAGGCCATGATGGAGGGCGCGCCGTCATATGCCAATCGCGCCGATGGCTAGCGCATTGATGGCATTGAAGGAAACGCATGGTATCCGACAGCGGTGTCTACGGCATGCCATCCGTTGGCACGCCCGTTGTCCGTCTTTGCCGGATCACCGGCAGGCGGAAGGCCATCCATGCTGCGTGGCCATCCAGCCTCCAGCCCCCCAACACCCACAATGGTGCGGATGGCACTTCAACATCGCTGATCGCTTCCAATGAGGCGGCTCAATGGAAAAGGCCAATCAGCGCTGCGTCCACACGATCAGCAATCTACTGTATGGTGGGCAAGGTCACCCTATCAACCCACCAAACCAGTCAGCAGGTCACGCTTCAGGTCTTCGATCGACTCCAGGCCCACCGCAATACGCAGCATACCCTCGGTGATGCCAGCTGCGGCGCGGGCCTCTGGGGTGATGCGGCCATGCGTGGTGCTGGCTGGGTGGGTGATGGTGGTTTTGACATCACCCAAATTAGCAGTGATCGACATCAAACGGGTTGCATCAACCACCCGCCACGCGGCTTCGCGCCCGCCTTTGACCTCGAAGGTGACAATGCCACCACCCAGATATTGCTGGCGCTGCGCCAGGGCATATTGCGGATGGGACGGCAGGCCTGGGTAGAACACGCGACTGACTGCAGGTTGCTGCTCCAGCCAGCTGGCCAAAGCCAAGGCGTTACGGCTGTGTGCTTCCATCCGCAACTGTAGCGTTTCCAAGCCTTTCAGGATCACCCAGGCATTGAATGCCGACAGTGTCGGCCCTGCGGTGCGCAGGAAGCCGAATACAGGCTCCAGCAATTGCTTGTTCCCCAATACGGCCCCACCCAATACTCTCCCCTGCCCATCCAGGTATTTGGTGGCGGAATGCACGACGATATCGGCACCCAGTGCCAAGGGGCGCTGCAAGGCTGGCGTACAAAAACAGTTGTCCACCACCAGGAGCGCACCACGGCGATGGGCGATCTCCGCCAGAGCTGCGATGTCGGCCAATTCAGTCAAGGGATTGGAGGGCGTCTCGACGAACAGCATGCGGGTGTTGGGCTGGATAGCCGCCTCCCAGGCAGCCAGATCGGCCAGATCGACATAGGTGGTGGTGATGCCGAATCGGCTCAGGATGGTGTTGAACAGCTGAACCGTGGAACCAAACAGGCTTTTGGACGCCACGATATGATCCCCCGCCGACAGCAGACCCATGATGCAGCTGGTGATCGCTGCCATACCCGACGCCGTCGCCACGCAGAACTCGGCGCCCTCCAGCGCCGCCAGACGCGTCTGAAATGCAGTCACTGTCGGGTTGGTGAACCGGGCATAGATATTGCCAGGCTCGGTGCCGCCAAAGCGCGCTGCTGCCTGTGCTGCGTTTTCAAAGACAAAGCTGGAGGTCAGGAACATCGCCTCGCTATGCTCTCCAAACTGGGTACGATCTGCCCCTGCCCGAATGGCGAGGGTTTCCAGTTGCCAATCACTCTCTGCAAAATCCGTCATCTTCAGCTCTATCTCGGTTACGGGGCCATGCGACTGCAGCTACAGATATATCACCCCGGAAAAACAAAACCCGCTTGCAACAGCCAAGCGGGTTCAGGATCGAGACCTTGGAAACTCCACGGTTTAGCTGTATTTTTTATGCGCCCGCAAGCGGTGACAAATCGGCGCTAACGCTATGGTCGAGGATGTCAAGGCAGGCTGTCAAGCGCTGCCCCATCCGATATCAGATCAGGTTCTGTTCCGCCACACCGATATTGAAGTCGAGATCCCGTTCCTTGTCCGCCTTGGCCGCGTCGTTGCGTTCACTTTCGATCTTGGCCAGATAGGCTTCGTCGATATCCCCTGTGATATATTTCCCGCTGAAGCAGGAAGTCTCAAAGGTCTTGATATCGAAATTGCAGCGATGCACCGCTGCTTCCAGCGCTTCCAGATCCTGATACACCACCGCATCCGCACCGATCTCGCGGGCAATGGCCGCCGCATCACGCCCAGTTGCCAACAGCTCGTTGCGGGTGGGCATGTCAATGCCATATACGTTCGGAAAGCGCACTGGTGGCGCCGCCGATGCAAAATACACCTTCAAGGCACCTGCTTCGCGCACCATCTGCACGATTTCCCGCGAGGTCGTGCCGCGCACGATCGAATCATCGACCAGCAGCACGTTCTTGCCTTTGAATTCGACGGCGATCGGGCTCAGCTTTTGCCGCACCGATTTCTTGCGGACAGCCTGCCCAGGCATGATGAATGTCCGACCGATATAGCGGTTTTTCATGAAGCCTTCGCGATAGGGCAAACCCAGGTGATTAGCGAGCTGCAACGCACTGGCACGGCTGGTGTCAGGAATCGGAATCACCACATCGATATCAAGGTTGGGCATGGTCTGGCGAATCTTGTCCGCCAGGAACTCGCCCATGTACAAGCGGGATGCATGCACCGAAATGCCATCGATCACCGAATCAGAACGGGCAAAGTAGACGAACTCGAAAATACAGGGGGTATGGGCGGTGTTCTCCGCACATTGACGATTGAAGAATTGCCCATCTTGCGTGATATAGACGGCCTCGCCCGGCGCCACATCCCGCACGGGTTGGAATCCCAACGAATCCAGCGTGACCGACTCTGAGGCCAGCATGTACTCCGTGCCTTGTGGGGTCTCGGCCTTGCCCAACACCAGCGGACGAATGCCGTTCGGGTCACGAAAGGCCACCAGACCATGCCCGGCAATCATCGACACCACCGCGTAGGCGCCCCGAATACGCTTGTGAACAGCAGCCACCGCTGAGAACACCGCGTCCGCATCCACCCGGTCGCCACGTGTCTGCTTCTGCAGCTCGTGCGCGAACACATTCAACAGCACTTCGGAATCTGAATTGGTATTGATATGACGCAGATCCTGCAGGTACATCTCCTGTTTCAGCTGATCTGCGTTCGTCAGGTTGCCGTTATGCGCCAACACGATACCAAACGGTGAATTGACATAGAACGGCTGGGCCTCAGCCAGCGATGAAGCTGAGCCGGCTGTGGGGTAACGGACGTGCCCGATGCCCGTGGTGCCCTGTAACGAGCGCATATTGCGTGTGCGGAACACATCGCGCACCAAGCCGGAGCCCTTGTGCATATGCAGACGTGGACCATCCATCGTAACAATGCCTGCAGCATCCTGACCACGATGCTGCAGAATCAATAAGCCGTCATACAACATCTGATTGACAGGCGTCTTGGCGACCAAACCGATAATTCCGCACATAATTACTTACTCATATTTAATGTGTTTGGCGAGCCCGTCCGGCAACCAAGGCTTGACAACCAGCGCCACGGCCTCGAATACAGGACTGAACATCGCATTTTTCCACATCGGCTCGCGCGGCAACGAGGTCAACCCCGCCAGCAACACCAGCACGACAACGATAAAACATCCACGTACCAAGCCAAACAGCGCGCCCAGTATACGATCGACCCCTGACAGGCCAACCACTTTGATGACCTCGGACAATGCGATGGTCAGCAATGTCATGATCAGCAACGAACCCAGAAACAATGCCAGAAAGCCCGCCAGCAGTTTCAACTCTTCGCTGGGAATCGAAGCAGGTAAGAGCGGCGTGATTTCAGTGGTGTAGTTTCGCGCCACGAAAAATGCGATGACCCACGAAGCCAAAGCCATCAGCTCGCGCAGCAGCCCGCGCATCACGCTCAGTAACACCGAAAAACCGACAATCAGCAAAACACCGTAGTCAAATGGGGTCATTGTATGCCGTGATCTTGGCAGGGAGCCAATTCCAATATAGTTCAGCGCGGTACGATCACACCGGAATAACCCATGGATTTCAGCTTCTCCAGGGCATTCTCGGCTTGCTGCCGGCTTGTAAACGGGCCAGCACGCACACGTGTCAACGGCCCCTTGGCCTCGGCGTAGGCAGGCACACCGACCTGCTGCAATTTGGCTGCCAGTTGTTTGGCCTTGTTATCTTCGGACAAGGCCGCGATCTGGATCGCCACGCTGCCTTTGGCATCGGCTTTCATCCCAGCCAGCTCGGCTTTCTGGGCCTCGGCCTTCGCTTCCTTGGCCTCGCGCGCTTCTCGCGCCTCCTTGGATTCAGCTGGCTCTTTCTTCGGTTTGGGTGCCTCTGGCTTTTCCGCCATTTTCACATCGGCAGCCGGCTTGGGCACCAATCTGGAGGGCTCGGGCGTCGGCTTGGGAGCCGGTGGCTCGACGAGTGTGGGGGCCGGTTTTGTATGTGAAGGGGCCGCTTCTGGCGGCTTGGGCACCTGCGCCACCCCGCTGGGTGCGGCATCCAACGGAGATGGGCGGGAAGCCAGATCAGGTGCAGGCGTAGCTTGTAATTGCGGCGCATTGCTGACGATCTCGACATGTTGCGCCCCAACATGCTGTGTCGCGCCTTTGGGTTCGCTGTCCAACACATTCCATAGGACAACGACTGCAACCAATACCAGCACCACCGCCCCGACCAAGCGACGGCGTGCCCGCTTTTTCAGCTGCAGCAGTTCATCATTCGAAGTTTGTTGAACCATGCCTTTTGGGTACCGGCTCACCGAGTTTGACGTGCCTGAAGCACCTCGGCAACCGTATAAAACGATCCGAAGGCGGCAATTCTATCATTTTCCCCCGCCTTATCACAGGCGGCCCGATACGCGTCGCCAATGGTTTCGAATGTGGAGATTTTCCCAATGACATTCGCAGCTTGCAACGCGGCCTGCAATGCCTCGACGGACATCGCCCTGGGCCCATCCAGGGGCGCGATGAACCAGTGATCGATCTGCTCCTTCAATAAGGAGATCACACTGCCAATATCTTTATCTGCCAACATTGAGAATACCGCAAATGTCTGTTCGTAATACCCCATGGCTTTAAGGCTGGCGCCAAATGCACGGGCAGCATGGGGATTGTGCGCGACATCCAGAATCACGCTGGGCCGCCCTGGCATGACTTGAAAGCGGGCTGGCCACTCCACCTGCAACAATCCACGCTTGATATCGCTGATGCTGACCGGCAGGCGATCGCGCAATTCGTCCAACACAGCCATTGCCACGCTGGCATTGCCCAATTGATAGGCGCCACGTAAAGCAGGAAAAGGCAGCGACAGATGCTTCCCACGCCGCCCCCAGAACGCCCACTGTTGCTCTTGCCGGGTAAAACCGAAATCCTTGCCGATCAGTTGCAGATCAGCGTCGATCGACTGGGCATGCTCGACTAACGTGGCAGGGGGTTGTGCATCACCACACACGGCAACTTTACCAGCTCTGAAAATACCGGCCTTTTCATATGCAATCGCCTCGCGGGTATCGCCCAGATAGGCCTGGTGATCCAGATCCACACTGACCACGGCTGCCACATCCGCATCAAATGCGTTGACCGCATCCAACCGCCCGCCCAACCCCACTTCCAGGATCACCACATCCAGCGCCGCCTGGGCAAAATGCCAGATGGCGGCCAGAGTACCGAATTCATAGTAGGTCAATGGTGTTTGGCCACGCCCAGCTTCAACGGCTTCGAAGGATCGTATCAACGCGGCATCGCTGATCGGTTGCAGCTCGACGGCCACCCGCTCGTTGTAGTGCAACAAATGAGGCGAGGTATAGCAACCCACTTTATAGCCCGCTGCAGTCAGTATCGTGCTGAGAAAGGCACAAACCGAGCCCTTCCCATTGGTACCGCCGATGGTGATGACCGGACAGGCCAGATTCAGGCCCATCTGCGCTTTGGCTGCCTGTACCCGCGCCAAACCCAGATCGATGGCCACGGGGTGTATTTGCTCCAGATGACGAAGCCAGTCATCAACTGTTTGTCTATTTGTGTGGGGATGGGTCATATCGTTTACATCATCTCTGATTTGGCGGCATCGGGCATCGATTCCGTGTGGGCGGCATGATGATCATGGCCTTCCCCGACACTGGCCCAGCAAAGCAACAGCCGGTTTAACGGCCCGCATGATAGCAAGCAGATAAACCGGCTGACAGTCTTGACAATGGTCAGACTTGCGACATGCGTCGATCAATGATCCCGTGCGGGCAATCGCAACATCAGTGTCAACAGATCCGCAACTTTGTCGCGCATCTGGCGGCGATCGACAATCATGTCAATTGCTCCTTTTTCCAGCAGGAATTCCGCACGCTGGAAGCCCTCCGGCAGAGTTTCACGTACCGTCTGCTCAATGACACGCGGGCCCGCAAAGCCAATCAGTGCCTGCGGCTCGGCTATCACCACATCGCCCAGAAAGGCAAAACTGGCCGATACGCCCCCCATGGTGGGGTCGGTCAGCACGGAGATGAAGGGCAGGCGACGCTCAGCCAGCTTGGTCAACGCCGCGCTGGTTTTAGCCATCTGCATCAAGGAATTCAAGCCTTCCTGCATTCGTGCGCCACCGCTGGCCGCTACACAGATAAAAGGCAGATTCTGCTCAAGACAGGTATTCACACCCCGCACGAAGCGCTCGCCAACGACAGCCCCCATGGAGCCCCCGATGAACTTGAATTCGAATGCAGCAGCCACCAGCGGGACATGATGGATGGCCCCTTGCATGACCACCAAGGCATCGGTTTCACCAGTGTCATTGCGTGCGGCCTCCAGGCGGTCTGGATAGCGCTTCGAATCCTTGAATTTGAGCGTGTCCAGTGGTTGGACTTCGCCACCAATCTCAAACCGGCCTTCTGGGTCAAGCAGCATGTCCAGTCGCTTCCGGGCTGAGATCGGGTTGTGATGATCACACTTTGGGCAGACGTTGAGATTGTTCTCCAGATCTGTCCGATATAACACGGCCTCGCATGCAGAGCATTTGCTCCACAAACCTTCCGGCACACCGGCCTTCGCCCCATTGGTCTTGCTCTTGATCTTGGGCGGCAGCAGTTTCTGTAACCAGCTCATCGTCTCTGTCCTATCTGCGATCTGCTCAGGCATGATCGATTGCCTCTCGTATATCTTTGACCAGCTTGCCGATGTTTTCCACCGCATCCCGTTCGCCTGCAGATTCTATCTCCTGCACCAAACGGCTACCGATCACTACTGCGTCCGCGACTTCCGCCACGGCCCGGGCCGTTTTGCCATCGCGAATGCCAAAACCCACGCCTATCGGCAACTGGATGTGTTTTCGTAACAGCGGCAACCTTGCCGCCACCTCGGACATGTCCAGATTCGCCGCTCCTGTCACCCCACGCAACGATACGTAGTAGACATACCCTCGTGCGAGCTTGCCCACCGTCTCGATACGTGATTCCGGTGTGGTAGGGGCAAGCAGGAAGATAGGAGCAATACCATGGCGGTCCAGGATATCCACCAGACCACTGGCCTCCTCCGGCGGGAAATCCACCGTCAACAGGCCATCCACCCCTGCCGCAGACGCCTGCTGGGCGAAAGTCTCATAGCCCATCGCCTCAACCGGGTTGGCATACCCCATCAACACAACCGGGGTATCTGCATCGCGCTGGCGGAATTCAGCCACCATCGCAAGCACATCCTTCAAGCTGACCTGATTGGCCAGTGCGCGCTCCATGGCTCGCTGGATGACCGGGCCTTCTGCCATGGGATCAGAAAACGGTACGCCTATTTCCAGAATATCTGCCCCTGCAGCAGCCAACGCATGCATCAACGGAACCGTCAGCGCTTTGGTCGGGTCGCCTGCTGTAATGTAGGGGATCAATGCTTTGCGCTGTTGCTGCTTCAGCGCACTCAATCTGGAATCGATTCTGGACATGTTTATTAGCGGACTCTACTTGACGGCACAGCTGGCCGCGTATTGGGGGAAACCCGCAAGGGGCATATCGCCCCCGCGCATCGTTAAAGTTCAATACCGGACAGGCGTGCGACAGTCTGGATATCTTTGTCGCCTCGACCGGACAGATTGACCAGGATGATCTGATCTTTGCTCATGGTCGGTGCCAAGCGCTTGGCGTATGCCAGGGCATGACTGGATTCCAGGGCTGGGATGATGCCTTCGAAACGGCAGAGGTCGTGGAATGCCTGCAGCGATTCGCCATCATTCGCCGCCACATACTGCACCCGCCCCTGATCCTTCAGGAAACTATGCTCCGGGCCGACGCCAGGATAATCCAGGCCCGCTGAGATCGAGTGGGTTTCGATGATCTGCCCATTTTCATCCTGCATCAAATAGGTACGATTGCCGTGCAGCACACCAGGCCGTCCAGCTGACAAGGGAGCAGCATGACGGCCAGTCTCGACACCTTCACCGCCAGCCTCTACGCCGACCAGTTTCACATCCGTCAACCCAAGATAAGGGTGGAAGATACCGATCGCATTGGACCCCCCGCCCACACAGGCCACCACCATATCCGGCTGACGACCGACCATATCGATCATCTGCTCCTTGGCCTCATTGCCGATGACGCATTGAAAATCGCGTACCATCATCGGGTAGGGATGCGGGCCAGCGGCGGTGCCGATGATATAGAACGTACTTTCGACATTGGTCACCCAATCACGCATCGCCTCGTTCATGGCGTCTTTGAGTGTCTTGGAGCCACTCTGCACAGGCACCACCGTTGCACCCAACAACTTCATGCGGAACACATTGGGCGATTGGCGCTTGACGTCCTCGGAGCCCATGTAGACCACGCACTCCATCCCGTACCGTGCGGCAATGGTCGCAGATGCCACACCATGCTGCCCAGCACCGGTTTCGGCAATCACCCGTTTTTTGCCCATGCGCTTGGCCAACAATGCCTGGCCAATGGTGTTGTTCACCTTGTGTGCGCCAGTATGGTTCAGGTCTTCGCGCTTCAGAAAGATCTGTGCTCCACCCAGGCTTTCAGACCAACGTTTGGCATGGTATATCGGGCTCGGGCGCCCAACATAATGCTTCAATTCATAACGGAATTCAGCTTGAAAATCAGGATCGTCACGATAACGCTCATACTCACGGCGTAGCTCGTCCAAGGCGGTCATCAAGGTTTCAGCCACATAGATGCCACCATATTGACCAAAGTGACCCCGTGCATCCGGTAGTTCATACATTTGCATTGCGCACTCCATTGATGAATGCAGCGATCCGGGCTGCATCCTTGATTCCTTTTGCGGACTCGACACCACTTGATACATCGACGGCCCAAGGTTTGACCTGTGTCACGGCATCCGCAACATTATCGGGCGTCAGGCCGCCAGACAACACAACAGGCAGGGGCAGGCCTTTCGGGATCAATTGCCAGTCGAACTGGTGGCCAGTGCCGCCAGGCTGGCCTTCTACATAGGCATCCAGCAACAATCCGCGTGCATCTCGATGCGCCTTGGCATAGGCAAGCAGATCAAGCCCAGGGCGAACACGCACCGCTTTGAGATAGGGGCGATCAAACTGTTGGCAATAGTCAGGCGACTCATCACCATGAAACTGCAACAAATCAAGCGGAACAGTCTGCAACACCGAGCGAACCACAGCGGGCTCTGCATCAACGAACAAACCCACCGATGTCATGAATGGTGGCAGCGCAGAAACCAATTTCGCCGCCTGCGGAATGGCCAGATGACGTGGACTCGGCGGATAGAATACGAATCCCAATGCATCTGCGCCCAATTGGGCAGCAGCCTGGACATCTTCAATCCGTGTCAGACCGCATATTTTGATTTTGCAGGTGGACATATTGACTGGGTCATATTCTCAGGCCATTGAGTATAACCGCCCACCAACGGTTGAGCGAGGAAAAACTGAGTAAACACCCAAGCTCAGGCAACCATGCCGTGCTTTTGCAGGTGCCGTGCCTGCTCGGCCTGCTCAGCCCGCCCTTCCAGGATCACCTCTTCCAACAATTCGTTCGCGCTTTCGCTATCACCCATTTCAAAGTAGATACGGGCAAGATCCAACTTGATGGCAATCGGATCATCATTCACTTCGGGCACAGTCAAACGGTCCTCATTGGCTGGCACGACCGACTCGGGAGCGCTGATCGGCGGCTCAACAGGGCGTGTCAGATCCAGGCTGATCTCAGACAAATTCAGTCCAATCATCGGTTCTCTTGGTGTATCCATATCCGATCGCCGTGCAGCGGCTTCGGCATGCGGATCGAACTCGAAATCCAGATCCAGCTTCTGGGTTGGTCGGTCTGGAATCGGTACGGCCTTTTCGGGAACCACGCCAGGCTCATCGATGACAATCTCGATCATGCCAGACGACTCTGGCTTCCGCCTGGCGGCAGGCAAGTTGCTCACCTCGGGCAAGATCAAATTCAATACCGGTTCGATACGTTCAGCCAATACTAGCGATTCAGATGGGGCCTGCCCTGCCATTGGTGTGCTGCCAGGCTGCTGGTCTACAGGTGGCTCTGCGGGCTGAGAGGGTGCGCCTTCATGCTTGTTGCCATCCCCTTTCTCGTTGGTGACTGGTGACAACAGGTCATCAAAGGGATGATCAATCGCCAATGATGTCGCCCCCGGTTTGGGTGCCCCCTCTGGAGTAGGCTGCATGACCGGTTGCTCGACCACGGGCTCAACCGGCAGGCTCACGCCAGCCGCCAGAGCAAGATCCTGCTCAACCTTGGTAGCATCTCGCACGGCTACCGATCCCAACAATGCCTGGGCGCGTACCCAGAATGGATCATCTTCGGCAACACCTTGCTCCTTCATGGCTTCCATCGCTGCACTGAGCGAAGGTGCGTCGTTGCGGGTTGCGTAGATCTCCATCAGCTTCAGGCGGACATCATGACGGCCCGGCGTACGTTGCAAGGTGTCTCTGAGAATCTCTTCTGCTTGCAGATCACGGCCATAGGCCAGATACACCTCCGCCTCGGCCACTGGATCAACTGATGCCGACTCAAGGTCAGCCAATTCAGTGCTGTCAGGCTGTAAGACTGAGCGCATGGATAAGTTGGTATCAATTACCCCACCACCCGCACTACCCACCAGAATATTGGTAGTGGAGGGCCCCACCGCCAGCAGTGTATCCTCGAAGAGCGGGATCTTGGGTCGTCTAGGCTTGGCACGGCGACGCCATGCCCACAGTCCCAACAAGCCGATCCCCAACGCACCACCTGCCGCCCACGGTGCTGGGTCCGCCTTCACCTCACTGACCAGCCGACTCGGCAGACCTGTCAAGTTGAGTTGTTGCAACCAATTGGTATCGGTGTTTTGAGAGGCTTTGCGCAGCTGATTCATCTCAGCCTGCAATGCGTCATTCTGTACCTGTGCGGCTTTCAACTTGGCTTCTTGTTCAGCGACCGCTTTTTGCAATGTCTCGATTTTCTCAGCCAATGGCTGATTGTCATCGGCGGGCGCCGCATCTTCGGCAGCCATTGCATTCAGGGCAACCGTCGTCAGCAAGGCAGGAAATAGTTTTTTCAAGGCCATGAGTATGTTCTTGTCGTTCGCATTTATAGATTCAGCATATGCAGCAAAAGATGCAACATCCAGTTACGCCTGCGTCTGCAAGAAACCACGCATGGCCTTGCCTGCCACCATCAAAGACATGTCTGCCCGGTCAGATCAAACCCTGCCTTTGTCATCACACAGCAGGCCTTCCGCACTCGAAATGGACAGCTGCCCCAAGCCCCATTTCGGCTCATAGTCAACGCCACTCAAATAGAGCCCATCTGGTGAAAAAGTAGGTGCAGCCAACTTTCGATCACGGCCCGCCAACACCTCTCCCATCCAGGCAACCGGCTGGCGACCCGCACCAATCTGGATCAAACACCCCACAATATTGCGGACCATATGATGAAGAAATGCATTGGCACACAGATCGAATTGAATCAGCGCACCATGCTGGTGGATGTCAAGCTGGTAGAGATGTTTGACAGGCGATTTGGCTTGGCATTCCGCCGCTCGGAATGCACTGAAATCATGTTCGCCAATCAGCTGACGGGCTGCCTCTTGCATGTCATTTACATCAAGCAGATTATGACACCAGCCTACCGAACCGCGCAACAAGGCTGGCCGTACCGGACGCATCAACAAAACGTATCGGTAGCGCCTGGCCGTGGCGCAGAATCGCGCATGGAAGTCATCTCCGACCTGCTTCGCCCACAGAACCGCAATATCATCAGGCAGAAAACGATTGACCCCTCTGATCCAGGCGGTGATGGGGCGACTGACCTGCGTGTCAAAATGTACAACCTGCATGGTGGCATTCACGCCAGCATCCGTGCGGCCCGCCGCCACAACCCGTATCGTCTCACCGGCGATCTGGGCCAATGCATACTCCAATGCATCTTGAATGGTGCCGCCACCTGGTTGTGACTGCCAACCTGCATAGCGGCGACCAAGATATTCCACGCCAAGCGCCAATCTCATCTCAACACCCACACCAATAAACCTGCCAGGATCAGCAAGATGACATCCCACCAATGCCAAACCGCCACAGCCATGGGCTGCAGATGGGTAACATCAGCCGGGGCATCCAGCCCTTTGAGCATATCGCGCCAACCATATCGCCGCCCATCCTGAAGGTATTGCTCGACCATGACCAAAGTCAGCCCCAGGCGGACAGGTAGCCTCGACAAAGCGGGAATACAGGTCGATAGCGGTCTGCATATCTCCACCAACATGGCGACCAGCCGATCCCGCCCCAGCAATAACCAAAGCAGTGCCACTGCCCCCAGCGACATCAATAAACGAAGCGGTGGCAACAGTAACGCTTGCGCCTGCCCCACCGATACAGGCCAAGCCACGACGAGGTGGCCAAGCAGCACCGCCAATAGCAGCACTTTATGGCGCACAATGAAACGCCACCACGTGGCACAACCGGCCCGCCCCAGCATCAGCACCAATCCAGCAAACCACAGCCCCAATTCCTTCGGCTGGGTGACCTGAATCTGCCAGAGTACAAGCAACCATATACTTAGCAATGTCACTGGGTGAATGTGCATCACGATGCGCCGCATACTGCCTTTCCCGCTTGAGGAAGCCGACTCAACAATCCCTTTGAATGCAACAAAAACCCTCTGACCATGAAACCGTATCAGCCGAATCTGATCGCCAAATAAAAAAGCGGTGCGCGAGTATACCCGCGCACCGCTTGTTTTTACAGTCGATCAGAGCTGTTCGAGCAAGGCTTTCGCTGTTTGTTGCTGTGAAGCGCTTCCATCTTGCAAGACTTCCTGCAGAATTTCCCGGGCACCTTCTTTATCCCCCATATCGAGATAGGCGCGCGCCAGATCAATCTTGGTAGTCATCGGATCAGCATCGTCCATGCCATCGTCCGCAACTGGCAATGCATTGGCTTGAATGGTCTCATCCAGATTCAGATCGAGATCGCCCAGGTCCAATACGCTGGCATCCTTGGCTTCAGCCGCTGGCGCTTTGGCATCCAGCTGGAAATCGAAATCCAATAAGCTGTCACCATCCAGCGCTGCCTTGGGAGCGGCAGCAGGCGCTGGCGCCGGTGCCACCTCGGGCAGACTCAGATCGAAATCACCGCCCAGATCCGGCACATCAAGATTCAAAGTCGGTATGTCCAGCTCAGCTACCGGCGCTGCCTTGATTGATGTGGCTTCACTTTGCCCCAGGCTACCGAGGTCAAAATCCATCAAGTTGCCAGCAGCCGGTGCCGATGCAGGCGCCGCCACAGGCTGCGGTGCTACCTCCGGCAGCGAGAAGTCAAGATCCACCATGGGTGCCGCCGCAGGGGCCGATGCGGGCGCTGGCACGGGTGCCGTCGGCGCCTGGGTTTCATCGAGATCCAACTGGAAATCCAGATCGGCTGCTGCCACCGCAGCAACGGCTGCGCCAGCCGCCACGGCCCCGGCAGCAGGCCCTACATTATTGCGGTCAATCACCTGCGTCTTCTCGAAAGTGGCCACAGGCTCCGCAGGCTTGGCAGGCGACGCCGCACCTTGCTGGTATAGCGGATTGGCAGGATCAAGCTGTCGCCCCATCTCGGAGGCACTAGCCCACAACGGGCCACGCCCCTCAACTGCAGCGTACAGTTCCGTCGCGACATCCTCAAAGGTTGAGACATTTTTACGCGCCGCATAGATTTCCAGCAACTTCAGGCGGATTTCCTGGCGGGATGCATCCTTGGCCAAGGCATCTTTCAGGATTTCCTCTGCCTGGGCATCGCGGCCATAAGCCATATAGACCTCAGCCTCAGCAATCGGATCCACCTCGTCCGTATCGATCGTCCCAAGGCCAGCCCGGCTGAAGTCGGTCAGGAAGGAGCTTTCGGTAGCGTTGGTATTGATGATCGCGCCGCCGGTATTGCCCAACACCGTGTTCGCCTTCAGATCGCTACCGGTCAGGATACTGTCCTCGAATGACGGACGCTTGCGTCGACGTGACCAGATCAATGCCCCCACGCCAGCACCCACAGCCACTAACCCGCCACCGATCAACGCGATATTGTCGAACACCATGTCCATGATGGTGGGTTCGGGCGGTGGTGGCGGCGGCGTAACCACCGCTGGCTTGGGTGGCGCTGGCGGAGGCGCAGGTGTCGGCTCCGGCTGGGGCGTAGGTTGCTCGACCGGCGGCTGAGCTCCATCACTGGGTGCAGGTGGCTCACTCGGTGGCACCGAGGGCTCGGCAGGTGCGGGCGCCGGGGTTGGCTCAGCTGGTTTCGGTGTTTCAACTACTGGTGCAGGCGGCGGGGTGGTCGGCACCTCGGGTTTGGCGGATTTGCCACCTGCTTGCGATTGCAGATCCGCCCCTCCCTTCGACTTGAGCTCGACCAGCTTCTTCATGTCCTCGACATTTTTTTGCAGGCTGGCAATCCGCTCGTTTGCTTCCTTCAAAGCCTTTTCGCGTGCCGTGGCTTCTTCTTCCATGGCATTGATACGGCTTTGCAGATCCTTGGTCTCAGCACCCGCTTTGGCACCTTTATTCTTTGCCGTTTCACCACGGGACAGTTTGACGACATCCTGATTGCCAGTAGGCTCTGGAGTGGCTTTGTCTTCCACCTTGCCAGTGATCTTACCGGAAGCGCTAGAGCCGGTTGTCGATTCTCCGGGAGATTTCGATACAGCTTCAGCCACTTTCTGGCGATAGGAATGCCAGTCTGTCGAGTGGGTCTTTACTTCCTTCCTTGCATCTGCAGGAGACACCGATGCCAGGTTGTCTTTGTCAGGCACATTGAGGATGCGGCCCGCCTTGAGGCGGTTCATGTTCTTGCCTTCGAAGGCGTTTTCATTGGCGCGATACAGGCCAGCCAGCATCTGATCCAGATTCACACCTTCCGGCTTGAGCTGGGCAGCAATGCTCGCCAGTGAGTCGCCTGCTTTCACAGTGTAGGTGTCACCCGATGGAGGGGTTGGCGCGCCTTGTGTATCAGCTGGCGTTTGTGTGGCGCTGCTCTCATCCACCGGCTTGGGCTGCTTGGTGCGCACTTGATCTGGTGCGGCTGGCTCACCGACGCGGGAACCTTTTCGAGCATAACTACGACCAGACTTGCCGGTTTTGCCACCAGCCGTATCGCTGGTCACAGCCTGTGTCTGGGGAATGCGGGATTGATCCACGCGAGGCGTTTGATCACCCAGCGGATCAAGCAGCGCGGTGAATTCCTTCACCAGCCGACCCGTGCTCCAGCTCAGCTCGACCAATACGTCAATGAATGGCTCGTTGACAGGTGCACCGGAGACGACTTTCAGATAACGCTGCCCATTGGCACGTTTTTCAACCGTGAATCGCAGGCCATTCATATGGGATGGGTACTGGATCTGTGCCTCGCGGAACATCTCTGGTGATGCCAACTTGGCAGCCAAGGTCGCCAATTCATCTTCCTGCACAGAGACAAGATCGATCTCGGCACTCAACGGCTGGCCCAAACCGGACAGTACCGTCATTTTGCCGAGTCCAGCAGCGTAGGTGGCGACCGACATACCCATTAGCGAACACGCCAGCACACATGCCTTAATCTTTGATCTTATCCGCACAGTGACACCTTATCTCAATAAAATGACGAGTAAATTAACACTAGCCTATATCCCATGCAAGCAATTGCTAGGGCCGCCCCCCATCAGTCTAGCGTATGTTCCTAGTGTATAAAAGAAATCGTTAATTTGATAATTCGCTCAATCCGTATTATTCGAAGTCAAAATCGCTGTGGACAAGTTTTTATCCACTTCAACCAATGACCTGCGTAGCTTCAATCACACAATCCGGATTTATCGGCCATGATAAGCTGCATTTGCCGGGAGCAGGCGGCATGGGAAGCTTATCGACTATTTTCTTCATTTATTCAGTAGCAAGGCCATCACAATCTGTAATTTTCAGCACCCAGCCCCTTGAGCGAGCCTGCCTACCAGTCGCGGGCCTCATTCTCCAAATGAGATATGACGCCAGCGTTTCAGAGATGCTTTTCTTTACTCCAGTGTAGGCCAGTTTTCAAAATAACAAAGGGCGGTAAACCGCCCCTTGTTGTTTGCCAAAACAGCTATAAGTCATCGCGCCAGCAAGATGCGCAGCATGCGGCGCAAAGGCTCTGCCGCGCCCCATAGCAACTGGTCGCCGCAAACAAACGCACTGACATACTCAGGGCCCATGTTCAGCTTGCGGACACGACCAACCCCTACCTGCAGACCACCGGTGATTGCCGTGGGTGTCAATTCCTTGGCAGTCAGCTCACGTTGATTAGGAACGAATTTGACCCACTGGTTACCAGACTGGATGATCGATTCGATTTCCGACAAGGGCAGATCCCGCTTGAGTTTCAGCGTCAGCGCCAGACTATGGCAGCGCATTGCACCGATCCGGACGCAAAGACCGTCAACGGGGATAGGATTGGCTGTGCCAAGGATCTTGTTGACTTCAGCCAGCCCCTTCCATTCCTCCTTGGATTGCCCATTGTCCAATTGCTTGTCGATCCAAGGAATCAGGCTGCCTGCCAGTGGCACGCCAAATTGCTCGGTCGGAAAGGCATCGCTTCGCATCGTGTCAACGAGCTTGCGATCGATTTCCAGAATGGCCGATTTGGGATCTGCCAACAATGCGGCGACAGAGGCATGCGCGGCCCCCATCTGGGCAATCAATTCACGCATATTCTGTGCGCCTGCGCCGGATGCCGCCTGATAGGTCATGGAGCTGACCCACTCCACCAGCCCCTCGCGGAACAGACCACCGACCCCCATCAACAACAGGCTGTTGGTGCAGTTGCCACCGATATAGTCTTTGACACCCTTGGCCAATGCGCTGTCGATCACATGCTGATTGACAGGATCGAGCACGATCACGGCATTGGGCTCCATGCGCAGTGTCGATGCAGCATCGATCCAATAACCATGCCAGCCCGCAGCACGTAGCTTGGGGTGGATCTCGGTGGTGTAATCACCGCCTTGGCAGGTGATGATCACATCCATGGCTTTCAGTTCATCGATGTTCTTGGCATCTTTCAGCGGGGGTACCGGTTTACCGATATCCGGGCCTTGGCCACCAACATTCGAGGTGGTGAAGAAAATGGGCTCGATCAGATCAAAATCTTTCTCTTCGCACATCCGATCCATCAGGACGGAGCCCACCATTCCACGCCAACCGACTAAACCTACTCGCATGATTGCTTCCTTTAACGTTCCATTGTGTCAGTAAAAAAGTAGTCGGGCACCATCGGATATCGTTCGACTTGTCTGCCACCACACCCAGACAGCGCCCATTTGGATTGAACCCGCCATGTGTTTACATGGCCGCCAATACGGCATCCCCCATCCCACTGGTGGATACCTTTTCCATCCCCGCCTCGGCGATGTCCGCCGTGCGGTAACCCTGAGCCAGCACACGTTTCACCGCATGCTCGACACGCAATGCAGCGTCTTCCAGACCGAAGGTATAACGCAACATCATTGCCACCGACAAAATGGTCGCCAGTGGGTTGGCAATGTTTCTACCCGCGATGTCTGGCGCGGAGCCATGGCACGGCTCATACAAACCTTTGTTGGCCTGATCCAGCGAAGCGGAGGGCAGCATACCGATCGAACCCGTCAGCATCGAGGCCTCGTCCGACAGGATGTCACCAAAAATATTGCCCGTGACGATCACGTCGAATTGCTTGGGCGCACGCACCAACTGCATGGCCGCGTTGTCAACGTACATATGGCTCAGCTCGACGTCAGGATACGCCTTGGCGACATCGATCATGATCTCTTTCCAGAACTCGGTGCATTCCAGCACATTGGCCTTATCCACCGAGCACAGTTTCTTATTGCGTTTTTGTGCAATCTGGAACGCAACATGGCCAATACGGCGAATCTCAGATTCGCTGTAGCGCATGGTGTTGAATCCTTCACGCTCGCCCTGCTCGTTGACATGGATGCCACGGGGCTGGCCAAAGTAGATATCACCCGTCAGCTCACGCACGATCATGATGTCGAGCCCGGACACCACTTCCGGCTTCAAGGTGGAGGCACCTGCCAGCTCGGGGTACAGCAATGCGGGGCGAAGATTGGCGAACAGATTCAAAGCCTTGCGAATCCGCAACAAGCCACGCTCTGGCCGCAACGGTCGATCCAGCGTGTCGTATTGCGGCCCACCCACAGCCCCCAGCAGCACGGCGTCTGCAGCTTGCGCCAGGGCCAGGGTGGCATCAGGCAGCGGGTCGCCAGACGCATCGTATCCCGCCCCGCCAATCGGCGCGTGTTCCATTTCGATCGCCAAGCCATCCGCACGCAGGCGCTCCAATACGCGCACAGCCTGCGCAACGATTTCTGGACCAATACCATCACCCGGAAGAACTGCTATTTTCATATCGTGCCTTACATTTTCAGTGATCGTTGCCGATCAGCTTTTCCACCAGCAGCCGCTCGCCCACCTTGAACACCAGGTAACACAGTAGTGCCACCAGGGTAGAAGCGGATAGTTCAACCAACTGCATCAGCGCGCCGTCTTGCAACGCTTGCCAGCCATGCTCGGCAATCAATGCCAGATTGGCTTGCAACAACGTGATCAAATTGAATGACGCCAGCCCGAACCCCAGAAAGGCCAGCGCAGTGACGAATAGCGCCAGCAGCCAGTGTCGCTTGAAAAAACGCGCTGTCTGCTGCCTGCGATTCATGTCATTCCGCGAACAACCAAGGCTGCGTTGCCCGTCGCGCTGCTTCGAATGCCCGGATCTTGTCCGCGTGCTGCAAAGTCAGGCCAATCTCATCCAGACCATTGAGCATGCAATGCTTGCGGTGTTCGGTGATCTCAAAGCTGAATGATGCACCCTCGGGCGTAGTGACAGTCTGTGCGGCCAGATCGACCGACAGGCGATAACCCGTTTCCGCTTCGCAAGCATTGAATAGGCCATCCACAACCGCTGCCGGCTGCACAATGGGCAACAGGCCATTTTTGTAACAGTTGTTGAAGAAAATATCAGCGAAGCTGGGGGCGATCACCACGCGAAAGCCATAATCCTCCAAGGCCCAGGGCGCATGCTCACGGGAGCTGCCGCAGCCGAAATTTTCACGAGCGAGCAGCACCTGCGCGCCTTGATAACGCGGAAAATTCAGCACGAAATCTGGATTGAGCGGGCGACAGCTGTTGTCCATGCCAGGCTCGCCGTGATCCAGATAGCGCCATTCATCAAACAGATTGGGGCCAAAGCCCGAACGTTTGATGGATTTCAGAAACTGCTTGGGAATGATCGCGTCGGTATCGACATTGGCGCGATCGAGTGGGCACACCAGCCCGTTCAGTACCGTAAATTTTTGCATGCTGTCTGCTTATTTGTTGGCTGCGTTGCTGATCTTTTCGCCGACTTTCTCGACATCCTTCCCAAAACCGTGGACGGTATTGCACGCCCCCAAGGCTGCCGACAAGGCGACCGCCAGAATCATCACGAGAATGGGTTTCATGATTTTCACCTCAACCAAACTGGCGAACATCGACAAAATGACCTGCGATGGCCGCTGCTGCTGCCATGGCTGGGCTGACCAGATGGGTACGCCCACCCTGCCCTTGCCGCCCTTCAAAGTTACGATTCGAGGTGGATGCGCAACGCTCGCCCGGCGACAGACGGTCGGCGTTCATCGCCAGACACATCGAGCAACCAGGTTCGCGCCACTCGAAACCCGCCTCGATGAAGACTGTGTGCAAGCCTTCTGCCTCGGCCTGTGCCTTCACCAGGCCAGAGCCCGGTACGATCAGCACTTGTTTGACGTTGTCCGCCTTTTTACGGCCACGAGCAATACTGGCTGCCTCGCGCAGGTCTTCGATCCGCGAATTGGTACAGGAGCCGATGAAGACCTTGTCAATGCCAATCTGCTCAATCGGGGTGTTGGCATCCAGCCCCATGTACTTGAGCGCACGCTCAATGCTGCCGCGCTTGACCGGGTCGGCTTCCTGCTGTGGGTCTGGCACCTTGCCATCGATGGCAACCACCATCTCAGGTGATGTGCCCCAGGTGACCTGCGGTTGGATTGCCGCCGCATCCAGCTCGACTACGGTATCAAAGACGGCGTCAGCATCTGACGCCAGCGTGCGCCAATGCGCCACGGCTGCGTCCCATTGCTCGGCTGTCGGGGCAAAGGGGCGCCCCTTGATGTAGTCGATGGTGATCTGATCCACCCCAACCATGCCAGCTCGCGCACCTGCCTCGATGGCCATATTGCACAGCGTCATGCGGCCTTCCATGGTCAGGCTGCGGATGGCCGAACCGCCAAACTCGATGGCATAGCCGGTGCCGCCTGCTGTGCCGATCTTGCCGATGATCGCCAAGGCAACGTCTTTGGCTGTCACGCCTTTACCCAATTGGCCATCTACCCGCACCAGCATGGATCTGGATTTCTTCGCAACCAGGGTTTGCGTGGCCAGCACATGCTCGACCTCCGAGGTGCCGATACCATGTGCCAGACAGGCAAAGGCGCCATGTGTCGAAGTATGGCTGTCACCGCACACGACGGTCATGCCGGGCAAGGTGGCACCGTTTTCTGGGCCGACCACATGCACAATGCCTTGTCGCTGATCGCGGAATGGGAAGTAGGCCAGTGCGCCGACCTCACGGATGTTTTTGTCCAGTGTCTCGACCTGCTCACGTGAAATCGGGTCTTTGATGCCTTCTTCCCAGTGATCGGTCGGGGTATTGTGATCAGCAGTGGCGACAATCGATGAGATACGCCAAGGCTTGCGGGCCGCCAGCTTCAATCCTTCAAAGGCTTGTGGGCTGGTGACTTCATGAATCAGATGACGGTCGATATACAACAATACGGTACCGTCTGCTTCGGCATGCACGATGTGACTCTGCCAGAGTTTGTCGTAGAGGGTTTGTCCTGCCATGGTGACGTCTGGATGTTGGGTTGGGTGAGCATTCGATTATACACAGAGTTTTATTGCCGACCAGCCACAAAAAGCGATTAATTGTTGCTTTGCAATAACGGTGAATGCATGAGACTCTGCTGACGGAATGCCACGATCCACGCCGATTCAACCCAGGCTGAATGTGTTGCTGAGTGGTGATTCACATAGTATGCCACCCAATCAAACTGCACCCGGCTCAATCCGACAGCCGCAACCATCGGTAGGCTACGCACCAGCCGAGGGCTGCCGCCAACCCACACAGCGAGAAGGTGAGCGAGGCGCCACCATCCTCCCAGATCAGGCCGCCGCCCAAGCCGCCAAGCGTCCCACCCAGGCCAAAGGACACACTGATATAGAGTGCCTGCCCCCGCGCTTGGTTCCGCCCTTGGAAGAAGCGGTGCACCAGGGCAATCGATGCGGCATGATTGGTGCCAAAAGTCGCTGCATGCAGGAGCTGCGCCAACACTATCATGCCCAAGCTGCCCACACACCAGCCGATCACGACAAAGCGGACTGCCGCCAGGGCCAATCCCAGCAGAAACAGCTGCCGCAAACCAAGGACATTCAGGATACGAGGGATGCACAGAAAGGCCAGCACCTCCACCACCACGCCCAGCGCCCACAGATAGCCGATATGGCTTTTGGCGTAACCCGCCGTCTCCAGATAGATGGAGAAGAAGGTGTAATAAGGGCCATGTGCCAAGGCCATCAGAAAATTGGCGGCAAAAAAAGCGAGCACGACAGGCTGGCGCACAATCTCACTCAGCACTGCCGATTCGGCCTGGCCATGAGCCTGGCCCACTTCTGGGATGAGCCAAGCATACAGGGCGATCACCCCGATACAACCCAGCACCACCCATGGCACGACAGCCACGCCAACCCCATCGATCAGATGGCCTATGCCAACCGTGGACAATATAAATCCGATCGAGCCCCACAGCCGGATTGCACTATAACGGTGCGAGTCCTTGCCCAGCATACTGAGGGTAGTCGCCTCCACCAAGGGCAGGCTGGCGCACCAGAAGAAGAACAAGGCCGCCAGTGCGGCAAACAGCGTCCAGAAATGCTGATCCAACAACAACAAGCCGAAACTGGCCAAGGCGGCCAGACTCACCCCCCGGACAATGGTCGCCCGCCTGCCAGTACGATCAGACACCCAGCCCCAGAAGGTGGGTCCGACGATCCGCACTGCTTGCTGCAGCGACATGAGCACCGCAATCTGCCAAGCCGAAAAGGCCAGCGCCTGCAGGTAGAGCCCCCAATAGACCGATATGACGCCATTGAACGCAAAATAGGCGAAGTAAAACCCAGACAACCGATACCACATGGCTGGCGTGATGCCAGAAGCAACCAGAGCAGCGCTCATTGCCCCACCCCGGACAACCAAACAGACTTCACCATCATGATCTCATTGAGACGGGGAGTCTTCCTCAGCCGGTGCGATAGGCGTCGGCATGGCGTCGAACTCCTGCTGACGAGCGCGGCCCTTACCACGACGGAATGCCCATGGCGGCGTTGGATCGGCATCCTGCCATAACCCCCTTTTATCATCGCGCGCCTGTTGCTGCGCAAGTTGATAGCGGTCGAATTCACTGCCAGACTGCAGCTTCTTGGCGAATTGCACGTAGTGCCACGCCATTCCGTCAGACAACTGGGACAGATTGATGTCAGTCTCCCCAAGCCAGACATGGCCAACGACACGGCCATATTTGTCGCGATCCACCACCACCACTTTGACCTGCTCGCCAAATACTTTATCTGACAAAGCCTGTTTGGCCCGCTGACCCCAGGCCTGATTTTTTTCCGGGGCATCGATAAAGGCGAACCGGATCTTGTGCTGGGCCAGCCCCGCATCCAGCACAGTGATGGTATCGCCGTCTGCAACCCCGACCACCTTGCCCTCGATGGCATCGCTATTGGCTTTGCCCAGCTGCGACCAACCCACCGCCAATAGCATCGACACCAACACCAGCACGGCATACGCCTTGCGGCGCGGGTCTTTTGAAAACAGCAGCGCCTGGACTGCATTCAGCAATTTTGCCTGGCCACGCATTGTTACAGCATCTTCCTGACTGATTCGATGGCCTTGTCAGCATCCTGATCACTGGGCTTCAGCTCACGCTTGATCGGCACCGCCAAGCCACGCTGCACCGCAGGCCGCGCCTCGATCTCGGCCAGCCACCGCTGCAAATGGGTCAGCCCTTCAACAGAGACCCCCGACCACTCATGGATACGCACCCATGGAAAGCTGGCAATGTCAGCGATGGAATATTCCCCTGCCAGATAGGGGCTTTGGCCCAGCCGGGTATTCAATACCTCATACAACCGGCGCGTTTCTTTCTGATAACGATCAATCGCGTAGGGAATCTTCTGCGGAGCATAACGATGGAACACATTGGCCTGCCCCTGCATGGGCCCGACACCGCCCATCTGGAACATCAGCCATTGCAACGCAAGCGAGCGTCCTTTGGTATCAGCCGGTAGCAACTGGCCTGTTTTTTCCGCCAGATAGATCAAGATGGCACCGGACTCGAATACCGCGAAATCCTCTTGCTCACGGTCGATGATGGCAGGAATCCGCCCATTGGGGTTGATCGCCAGATACCAATCCTGCTTTTGCTCCATCTCACCGAGATTCAACGCCTTGACCTGATAAGGCATGCCGATCTCCTCCAGCATGATGGAAACCTTCTGTCCGTTTGGTGTTGCTGCCGTGTAGAGTTCGATCATCGCCTTGCAATTCCTTTTCTGCAGTCGTCCGACATTATAACCACGGCCATACCAAAGCAGCAGCGCCAGTTTTGTGGATATAGGGAGCAGGTTTGAAAAGGCCGACGATGAGAAAAAACACGCTCCTCCTGCCCCCCGAGCTTTCTTAACGATCTGCCATCGACCTTTGGGCCAACCAGGCCAAATGGATGACCTTCCGCATACCAAGCTGATCCCGAACATATCGAACAGCCGCGCCCATCGGGCACCAGACGGCAGCGTGCCTGCAGGGTTTCACAAGAGCACAACGCAGTTTCTCTTCCGGCTCAAATGCAGACAGGATCGGAGCACCGCTGGCGCCCCCATTTCAAAACATGGCTGCTCTTGCACGAGTCAAAGATGCCAGTGCAATCTAGTGCGCTCGTATCCAGCCATCAGGATGAAAACGCTTGCCGGGCATACGCATGGGCCCGTCGCGCTGGGCAGGCTTTGTCGCATCATTACAGTAGGAACTTTGCCCCGGATGAACAGACCATGGGGCCGACGGAATTGGCTGCGCAGATTGATGATAATAGGAGACAGCGCTTCGAGCGCAGGAAACTCAAACCGTTATGGCGGGTCATTCGAATTTATAGTCGATGCCGATCGTTGCCGACGCCTCCCACTTACCACCTGGCAACTGAAAGGCACCCGGGCTATGGGCTTGCGCTCGTTCGGAATTCTGATACTCGCGTTCCAGCATCGCATTCAAAGACGGGCTGGCGCTATTGATGCCCGCATAGCGCGGGCGCCCTACTTGTGCCATGCCGACATCAGCAACCAAGTTGATATCACCGGCTCTTGACGAAGCTCGGTTGAAATCCATGCCAAGCAGGGGGGCGATCTTGCCAATGGTGAATTGGCCGGCGGTCAAGGCAATGTCCTTCACGCCTTTGCCGAGCGTCTGCGCAAAATTGACCAATTTGATGCCAACTGAGTGCAACGAACTTGTGAAGGGTGAGGTGCGTCCTTCTGCCACAGGGGCATCCACTACCGCAACAGGCGCCGAGGCAACGATTTGATCCAGATGGGGAGTCAGTTCAGAATCAGGCACAGCAGCAAGTGGCTTTTCATTGGCCACCATGAAGCCTGGCAGGCGCGCGAACATATCGCGGGGAATCAGGACGGGATTACTGCGGGGCGAATCCTCGCCCCGCAGCTCCACTGGTTCGATGAGCGGGTTGCACCCCACTGGCGCAGCTGCCACCCCGGTACTGATACCGAGCAGCACGCCGCACAGGCAGCACCGCAACTTCATCGCGTCTCCTCAACAAGTGCGATTTATTAATATGTATATAGCACCGCACCACCCAAATTGGAGTGGAATTTAAACTCTAAAATTTCCACTGTCAACAATAAGTAGTTACCCGAATGGTTAAACCAATACCTTGAATCCCATCACTTTTTACTGAACAATGTTCATCAAGGGCATTCGAGCGCTGTGCTGCCATACGACCTATCCGCCGAAAAGCCTTTCAGCACTAGGGTTTTACACAAGCCCTCATGCCATCGGCACATCTGGCACAGTTACTGATGCCACGCCAGATTATGACAATATAATGATATGTGCGGTTACAAACGTCAACCCGATTCAAATGAGTTGTGACACAATGCCAAGCATGCTGAACGAACGCTCACAAATCCTGCTCAAGACCCTGGTTGAACGCTATATTTCGGATGGTCAGCCAGTCGGCTCCCGCACCCTGTCCAAATATTCGTGTCTGGATCTATCTGCTGCTTCGATTCGGAATGTGATGGCCGATCTGGAGGAGATGGGGTTCATCACCAGCCCTCATACTTCCGCTGGCCGTATCCCTACCCCGATGGGATACCGGGTCTTTGTCGATACCCTGCTGACCGTCAAGCCACTGCAGTCGGTGGAGATTCATCAGCTAGAGGAACAGCTCCACCCCGACAATCCGCAGCGGCTGATCAATTCGGCATCTCAGCTGCTCTCTGAGCTGACGCAGTTTGCGGGTGTCGTGATGTCGCCCGTGCCCAGCAATGTATTCAAACATATCGAGTTCATCCCGCTCTCGGAAAAGCGTATTTTGTTGATTCTGGTGACGCCAGAGGGTGATGTCCAAAACCGGATGCTGCTGACCGACCGAGCCTACAGCCAGCCCGAGCTGGTCATGGCCAGTAATTTCTTCAACCAGCATTTTGCTGGCAGGACTTTGGATGAGATCACGGTTTCGTTGCGAGATGAGCTGCAACAATTGCAGATCGATATCAGCATCCTGATGAAGGCCGCACTGGCGGCCAGCAACGAGACATTGAGTTCTGGCAGTCAGTATGTGATTGCAGGAGAGCGTAATCTATTGAATGTCGAGGATTTTTCCTCAAACGTCCACAGCTTGCGACGGTTGTTCGATCTGTTTGAACAGAGAACCGAGATGTTGAAGCTACTGGAAATCAGCCGATTGGCGGATGGGGTGAAGATCTACATCGGCGGGGAATCCGGGGTTGCGCCGCTGGATGAATGCTCTGTCGTCACAGCGCCCTATGAGGTGAATGGCCAGGTTGTCGGTACCGTGGGTGTCATCGGCCCGACGCGCATGGCTTACGAGCGCGTCATTCCCATCGTCGATGTCACCGCCAAGCTGCTGTCCAGTGCACTGACCACGGCCACTCAGGCATAGGCAACGGTTAGCAGCTCAACCGACAGGCCGATACCAATATGGCGTAAAAAAGCCGACACCCTGTGTCGGCTTTTCCTTGAGTGTCAATCTGCTCAAGCCATCCGCTGCAACACTGCTTCCTTACCGATCAGCGCCAACACCGCGTCAATCGACGGAGTCTGGGTGGTGCCGCATACCGTGACGCGCAATGGCATGCCCAACTGGCCCATCTTGATACCTTCCTCTTCACAGAATGGCTTGAAGAGGGTGTGAATGGACTCGGCGGTCCAGCTGTCCAGCGCCGCCAGTTTGGCCGCGAAACGCTTCATCCGGGCAGCGGATGCTTCGTCCAGATGCTTTGCGGTTTCTTCAGCGCTGGGCGTCCGCTTCTGGTAGAAATAATCACACTGACCAGCCAGCGCATTCAAATCCTGCACTCGCTCTTTCACCAAACTGATCACCGCTGCCAAAGCCGGGCCATGATCAACACCAATGCCTTTATCCGCCAGACGCGGCGCAACCAAGTCAGCCAGCCGGTTGTCATCGGCTGCTTTCATATGCTGGGCATTCAACCACAGCAGCTTTTCCTTGTCGAAACGAGAGGGGCTGGGGCTGACACCTTCCAGGCTGAACCACTCGACAAATTGGTCCATGGTAAAGAATTCTGCATCACCATACCCCCAACCCAGACGGGCCAGATAATTGAGCAGCGCCTCAGGCAGAATGCCCATGGTGGCATACTCCACCACGCTGACTGCATCGCGCCGCTTGGACATCTTCTGCCCGTCTTCGCGCAGAATCATCGGCAGGTGGCCGTACACCGGCAGGGCTGCGCCCAGCGCCTGAAGAATATTGATCTGGCGCGGGGTGTTGTTCACATGGTCATCGCCACGGATCACGTGGGTGATGCCCATGTCCCAGTCATCGACCACCACGCAGAAGTTGTAGGTCGGCGTGCCATCCCCACGGGCGATGATCAGGTCATCCAGCTCCTGGTTGCTGATCTCGATGCGTCCTTTTACTGCGTCATCCCACGCCACCACACCCTCCAGCGGGTTACGGAAGCGCACGACCGGCTGCACGTCAGCAGGCGGGGTCGGCAGGACCTTGCCCGCCTCTGGCCGCCAGCGGCGGTCATAGCGGGGCTTTTCGCCACGCGCCTCGGCTTCGGCGCGCATCTGATCCAGCTCTTCTTTACTGCAATAACAGTGATAGGCCGTCCCTGCCGCCAGCATATCTTGAATCACGGCCTTGTATCGGTCGAAACGATGCGTCTGGTAGAAAGGCCCCTCATCATGCGCCAAACCCACCCATTGCATACCATCCAGAATCGCTTTGACGGATTCAGGGGTGGAACGCTCCAGATCGGTGTCTTCAATGCGCAGCACGAAGGTGCCAGCATGCTTACGGGCAAACGCCCAGGAGAACAAGGCGGTGCGGACACCACCGATGTGAAGATAGCCGGTAGGGCTGGGAGCAAAACGCGTGCGAATCATGATCACTGTATCGTTGCGGTAAAACGCCCGATTCTACCCGAAAACCCATACCAGCTGAAAAAGAAGGGGCAGCCGCCAACCCTACCCGAGCATGCCATCTACCATATGCAACACCCGATCGGCCCGCGCGGCCAGTTCCTGATCATGGGTGACGATCACCAATGAGGTGTTCAACCGCCGATTCAAGCTGAGCATCAGCTGGTAGACCTCATTGGCGGTGTGTCGATCCAGATTGCCTGTGGGCTCGTCCGCCAGCAGACAGGCAGGCTGCGTGACCAGCGCCCGTGCGATGGCGGCACGTTGTCGCTCGCCGCCAGACAATTCGCCCGGTTTATGTGCCAGGCGATGCCCCAGGCCCACCTGCTCCAACATCTCCTTGGCCTGCCTAGTGGCGGTCTCAGCGGATTCACGTCTGATCAGCAATGGCATGGCGACATTTTCCAGTGCGGTGAACTCCGGCAACAAATGGTGGAACTGGTAGACAAAGCCCAGCGCACGATTACGCATTTCACCTTTGCGCCGTTCATTGAGCTCGCCCAGATTCTGGCCATCGATCAGGATCTGACCACGCGTCGGGGTATCCAGCCCCCCCACCACATGCAGGAAAGTGCTCTTCCCAGAGCCAGAAGCCCCGACGATGGCGACGATCTCGCCCCTTGCCACAGTCAGGCTGATGCCTTTCAGGACGGGCACCGGCACCTCGCCTTGCATAAAGGTCTTTTCAACCCCGGTACATTGAATGATGGGATTACTCATAGCGCAGTGCCTCGGCGGGGTTGATGCGGGCAGCACGCCAACTTGGGTAGAGGGTGGCCAACAATGACAGGATCAATGAGACGACAGTGATGACGGAAACGTCAGACCATTGCAGATCGGATGGCAACTCAGTGATGAAATACACCTCACCCGCCAGGATCTTGGTACCGATGAAGCGCTCGATGGTAGGGACGATCACATCGATATTGAGCGCAGTGACGATGCCCGCCAACGAGCCCGCAATGGTGCCGATGAAGCCCACAATCGACCCCTGTACGATGAAGATCTTCATGATCGAACCAGGTGATGCACCCATGGTGCGCAGAATCGCGATATCAGCCTGTTTGTCGGTCACGGTCATCACCAGGGTCGAGACCAGATTGAACGCGGCCACCGCCACGATCAACGTCAGAATGATGAACATCATGCGTTTTTCAATCTGCACCGCACGGAAATAATTGGCATTCTGCTGTGTCCAATCCATCACATAGGCATCGGCCTTCAGAGTGTGGATCAAGGTACGGGCCACAGTGGGGGATTGCATCACGTCATCCAGCTTGAGCCGCACCCCGCTGACATCCTCTCCGAAACGGAACAGCTTTTGCGCATCCGCCATGTGGATATATGCCAAGGTATCGTCGTACTGGAACAAATCCATATTGAAGATGCCCACCACGGTGAATTGCTTGAAGCGCGGCATCGCACCAACTGGCGACACCTGGCCCTGCGGCGTGATCAGCGTCACCTTGTCGCCAATCTGCACCCCCAGCTCCCGCGCCACCCCTCGCCCGAGCACCATGCCAAAGGCACCCGGCACCAAGGCATCCATCTTGCCCTGCTTCATGTGCTTGGCCACGTCCGAGACAGTGGCTTCCGCGTCCGGCACAATACCCTGAACCGCCACGCCCTTGACCGTAGCATCAAAGCTCAACAAACCCTGGCCGCTGACATAAGGTGCTGATGCGACCACATGTGGGTTCTTCCGAACCTGTTGCGTGACAGACTGCCAGCCCGCCAAGTGCTCCTTCGGCCCGATCACCTGGACATGTGACACAACAGACAGCATGCGGGCCCGTACTTCCTTCTGGAATCCATTCATCACCGACAGCACCACGATCAGCGCCCACACGCCCAGTGCAATGCCCACCATGGAGGCGCCAGAGATGAAGGAAATAAAGTGATTGCGCCGCTTGGCCCGCGTGTAGCGCAGCCCGACGAACAATTCAAATGGCGTCAATGCAGTTACCTCATTTTAGGAAGGCGGCAGTGTGCCATATCCGACCGATCTGCTCCAGCACGGTACCAACAGTATGATCGAGCCGACTGCCCAGTGCGTGTAAAATAGGCGGTTTTCGCGATAATGCCAGCCCGCCATGCACCTGACTCTCGTCATTCCCCATCTGTTCTGGCCTGATCCCGATCTGCCCGAGATATACCAGGACCTGCCACTGCCTGCGCTGAGCTGGTTGCTGTCTCGCAGCACTCGCCAGCCGCAGCCGCTGTCCGCCGATGACTGGCTCGCCCACACTTTTGGCCTGCCAGATCAGGCCACAGCACCGATCAGCCTGCAGGCGGAGGGATGCAAACCAGGGCAGGATTACTGGCTGCATGCCGACCCGGTACACCTGCAAATCAACCGGGACCAGTTGATTCTGGCAGACAGCGGCATCCTGTCGATCAGCCAACACGAAGCCGATCAGCTGATCGACTCGCTGAACCGACATTTTGCAGCAGATGGGTTGCAGTTTGTTGCGCCCTACCCCAGCCGCTGGTATGTACGCTGCCAGACCGCGCCGCAGATCACCACCAAGTCCGTCCACCGCGTGATCGGCCAAGATATCCACCGTCACCTGCCTGTGGGGGCCGATGCCATGCATTGGCATCAGACCCTGAACGAAATCCAGATGTTGCTCTACACCCACCCAGTCAACGATGCACGGGATGCTGCAGGCGACCCGCTCATCAACAGCCTGTGGTTTTGGGGCGGCGGCATCTGGCAAGCACCCACCACGCCCGCTTACGACTGCTGCTGGGCCGATCCACACTTGGTTTCCGCGCTGGTGCAAACCAGCGGGCTACGCCACGAGGCCCTGCCCGCCACCGCAGCAGCCTGGTTTGAACACGCGCAGCAGGACCGGCAATGGATCTGGCAAGACGCCCTGTGCGGGCCTGCCTGGTACAGCGATGCCCATGGCTGGCGGGAGGCATTGTCCCGACTGGAACAAGATTGGTTTCATCCGCTCAAAACAGCCTTGACCCAAGGCAGGCTGGCATCCCTGACCATCATCGCACCGGAGATGGGAGAATTCACGCTGACGCCACGCGCCGCCTGGTTGTTCTGGAAACGCACGCAATCCCTCGCCACCTGGGCGCCAACCCAGCACGCCGCACAAGTGAGATCCGCATGAGCATCATCCGCACCCGCCCAGCCAACACCAGCCACGTGCAGGCCCTGACCGCCAGCGGCCTGTCACCACTGTTTGCTAGGCTGTATGCCGCCAGAGGGGTTGGAACACCAAGCGATCTGGAAACAGGTCTGGATCAGCTGATCCCCTATCATCAGCTGAAAAATGCCGATGTCGCTGCCTGTCGGCTGGCCGATGCCATCGCCCGCCAACAGCAGCTGCTGATCGTGGCCGATTACGACTCGGACGGCGCCACAGCTTGCGCCGTTGCCATGCGCGCACTGAGTGCAATGGGCGCACGGGTAGATTTCATCGTCCCCAACCGGTTTGAATATGGCTATGGCTTGACTCCCGAGATCGTCGAGCTGGCACGCCACAAACAACCTGACCTGCTGATCACCGTGGATAATGGCATTGCCAGCATCGACGGCATCGAGGCCGCCCGTGCCCATGGCATCGAGGTGCTCGTAACCGATCACCACCTGCCCGGCGACCGGCTGCCGGAGACGCTGATCGTCAATCCCAATCAACCTGGCTGTCCTTTCCCCAGCAAGCATCTGGCCGGGGTGGGGGTGATTTTCTATGTCATGTTGGCGCTACGGGCCGAGCTGCGTCGCCGTGGTGCCTTTGGCGAAGGCTCCGGCCCCAATCTCGGCAATCTGCTGGATCTGGTTGCGCTGGGGACGGTCGCTGACGTGGTCAAGCTGGATCACAACAATCGGGTGCTGGTCAGCCAAGGCTTGGCGCGCATGCGCGCTGGGCGTGCCATACCAGGCATCCTTGGGCTGTTCCGGGTGGCAGGGCGACAATTTGTACAGGCCAGCTGTTTCGACCTCGGCTTCACGCTCGGCCCCAGGCTGAATGCGGCGGGCAGGCTGGATGATATGTCCCAGGGCATCGCCTGCCTGCTCACCGACGACCCAGACCACGCCCTGTCGCTGGCAAGCGAGCTGGACCGCCTCAACCGCGAGCGCCGCGCCATCGAAACCAATATGCAGGAAGAAGCGCTGGCGATACTCGATGGCCTCGACGTCGAAGATCGTTATGCCATCGGCCTGTACCGGCATGACTGGCACCAAGGCGTGATCGGCATCCTCGCCTCTCGCGTCAAAGACCGCTTCCACCGCCCCACCATCGTATTCGCACCAGGAAATGCCGGTGAAATCAAAGGATCGGGCCGCTCCATCGGGCCACTCCATCTGCGGGATGCGCTGGATCTAGTCTCCAAACGCCACCCTGATCTGATCCTGAAATTTGGTGGGCACGCTGCAGCTGCTGGCCTGACGATCCGAGATCATGACTTCGAACGATTCAAGATCGCGTTCGATGCCGCCGCCCGCCAGATGCTGGAAGCCAACGATCTGAATCGGGAGATCCTGACCGATGGCGAACTGGGGCAACGTGAATTCACGCTGGACAATGCCGTATCGCTCAACCGACAGGTATGGGGGCAAGGCTTCCCGCAGCCCGCGTTTCATGGCGAATTCCAAGTGGCCAATCAGCGCGTGGTGGGTGAAAAACATCTGAAACTGAAGCTGGCGACCCAAGGCCAAGTACTCGATGCCATGCTGTTCAACCATGCTGACCCACTGCCAGAGCGGGTGCGAGCGGTGTATCGTCTCACCGCCAACGAATTCAATGGCAACACCAGCCTGCAATTGATTCTGGAGCACTGGGAAGCGCCCTGAAAAATGGGGCGTTCCCGCCCCGTTTTCCGTCAACCGCTCTATTTGAAAGCTGGCACATCCCAGCGCTTCCATTCATCCTTGAACCATGCATAGAACACCGGCGCGGCCACCACCCCGACTGGGCCAAAAATCCGCTCCATCAACAGCATCACCAGCAGAATTTCCCAGGCTTTCGCCTTGATTTCCCCACCCACGATCCGGGCGTTGAAAAAATACTCCAGCTTGTGGATCACGATCAGATACCCCAGCGCCCCCGCCGCCGCACCAAATGAATGATGCAAGCTGAGCAGGAACACGACCGTATTCGAGATCAGGTTGCCGATCACCGGCAACAAACCACAGATGAAGGTCACCACGATCATGGTCTTGACGAACGGCAGATGCACCCCCAGCAATGGCAGTGCAACAGCCAGATACAAGCCCGTCAACGTGGTATTGAGTGCAGAGATCTTGACCTGGGCCGACACGATGCGTGAAAACGCCAAGCGGATCGCACCCATCTGCGTGAACAACTGGTTGGACACCGGCCCTAATTTGGTCAATTCAATCAGGTCAGAAAAAGCGATCATCGCGCCAAGCAACATGCCCAACAAGGCATAGCCCAACACCTTGACCGCCCCCAGGCCGATGTTGCCCACCATCGCCGCATGCTCGCGCAACAGCCGCCCCACCTCGCTCAGCAACTCACTCCGTGGCGGCAGGTATTTCGCAATCATCTCAGGTAACCATGTCCGGCTGGAATCCACCGCATCCGCCATTTCCTGCAACAAGGCTTCCAGCATGCCATGGGGTTTGAAAAAGAAAGTGACCCCGGTGACCACCGCCGTCAACAGCCCAACCACCACGATCGCCACGGTTGACACCGCCAACCATTTGGCTCGCCCCGACGACAATCGGCCAAACAGCACCCGCGACAATGACTCCACCCACCAGAAGGTCAGCAGACCGGTGAACAACGGCACCAGCATGCCACCGTAAACCGTCAACAAGAACAGGGCCGCAGAAAAGGCAAAAGCCGCGAAACGAAGGCTGGCAGGTGTCCAGCGTGTGAAAGCAGTATTCATACGAGAAAGAGGATCGGTCGGAGCTGGCATCATAAGTGTTTTAGCCGCCTCGTCAACCTGCAAGCCATGACATATGGAAATATATGACCGCCCCCCACCTCGTCCCAGCACTGATTCCGCAAGATGGCAGAGCCACCCATCGCATGCATGATGATCCGTATGTTGCCAATCTGCCCGCTTCAGTTGATAATTCGCCCGTTCATGCAGGAGAGTGTGACCAACCGTCACCGCCGAAGGCGCAAATTCACCCGGAATCGCTCAGGCAAAAGGACTGCACGATGCAGCTGAATGCTGCCGCCCAGCTGGTTGGGCGGTCTGGCCAGCAAACGCTGTGGCGCCTTGGCGCCCAATCACTCTGGAGAGAGATGGCCTGACCGCCATCCGCCGAAGGGGCTAACGGCTGACTGGCCGGAAAATCTCAGGTGCCAAGGACAGAGGGGTGAGTCTAAGATGGTTTAAACCCGTAACGAACGAACCTGGACTCACTTCATGACCACTGCCCCGCAACGCACGCCCCTGTTTCAAAGCCACGTCGACTGTGGTGCCAAAATGGTCGATTTCGCTGGCTGGGAAATGCCCATCCACTATGGCTCCCAACTGAAAGAACACGAAGCCGTGCGCACTGACGCTGGCATGTTCGATGTTTCGCACATGACGGTGGTTGACCTCACCGGCACCGATGCCAAAGCCTATCTGCAACGCCTGCTCGCCAATGACGTAGCCAAGCTGGGCTTCGTCGGCAAAGCGCTGTATTCCGGCATGCTCAACGAGCAAGGCGGGGTCATCGATGACCTGATCGTCTACCTGACCGACTGGGGTTACCGTATCGTCGTCAATGCTGCCACCCGCGACAAAGACCTGGCCTGGATGGAAAAACAGACCGCCGGTTTCAGTGTCAAACTGACCGAGCGCCCCGAACTGGCCATGGTGGCAGTACAAGGCCCACAAGCCATTGCCAAGGCATGTGCTGCTTTTGCTGACAAAGCCGAGCTGATCCAATCCCTGAAGATTTTCCAAGGCGTACCGGCAGGTGACTGGTTCATCGCCCGTACCGGCTACACCGGTGAAGACGGTCTGGAGATCATGGTGCCCAGCACCGAAGCCGCTGCTTTCTGGCAAGCACTGGTCAAGGCAGGTGTCGTGCCATGTGGGCTGGGCGCACGCGATACACTCCGCCTGGAAGCAGGCATGAACCTGTACGGCCACGAGATGGATGACAGCGTCTCCCCGCTGCAAGCTGGCATGGGCTGGACGATCGTCTGGGAACCGGCTGATCGCCAATTCATTGGCCGCGACGTGATCCAGGCTGAAAAAGCAGCTGGCGTGAAGATGAAGCAGGTGGGCTTGGTGCTGGAAGGCCGTGGCGTGATGCGTGATGGCATGAAAGTCGTGGTGGAAGGCCTGGGTGAAGGCATTACCACCAGCGGCACATTCTCCCCCACCCTGAAGACCTCCATCGCCATGGCACGGGTGCCAGCTGGCACCGGCAGCACTGCGCATGTCGATATCCGTGGCACACTGGTGGAAGTCAAAGTAGTCAAAATGCCTTTCGTCCGCAACGGCAAGAAGGTCTACGAATAAACACCAACCTGGCTTGGCTGATTCAACCATACCAAGCCATATTCGCCACCGGCACGTGCTGTGTGCAGCATGGTCGGTGGGATGGAATGGATTGATGTAGGGCGGATGGGATCATCCCACCATATCCGCCGTTATCTGTCGCTGGGCTGCGGTGTGTACCCGCCCTACAAACAAAAAAGGAAAGCATGATGAGCAATATCCCCGCCGAGCTGAAATATGTTGAATCCCACGAGTGGCTGCGCAAAGAAGCCGATGGCAGCGTGACCGTCGGCATTACCGCCCATGCACAGGAGCTGCTGGGTGATGTGGTATTCGTGGAGCTGCCCAAAGTCGGCGCCGTGTTGGACAAGGACGCCCAGGCAGGCGTGGTGGAATCCGTCAAAGCCGCTTCGGATGTCTTCTGCCCGATCGCAGGCGAAATACTGGCCATCAACGAAGCACTGGAAGCCACCCCTGAGCTGGCCAACAGCGACCCCTACGGCGAAGGCTGGTTCTTCAAGATCAAGCCGGCCAGCCTGGTTGACCTGGATGCCTGCATGGACGCCAGCGCCTATGCCAAGGAAATCGGCGCCTGAGGCGTATCCACAAGATCAACAACAGCCCCTGTTTCTGCCGGGGCTGTTGTTTTTTGGCCCGACCGGCCAACGACGTATGTAAGGAACTCAGCGATGAAGCATTCGCTCACTCAACTCGAACACCACGAAGAATTCATTGGCCGCCATATCGGCTCCGAACAGGCCGACCTGGATGCCATGCTCAAAGCGATCGGCGCCAGCTCCCTTGACAATCTGGTCGAGCAGACCGTTCCCGCCTCGATCCGCCTCGCCCATGCGCTGCCACTGGGTGCGCCACGGACCGAGCACGAGGCATTGTCCGCACTCAAAGCCGTTGCCAGCAAGAATCAGATCAAACGCTCGTTCATCGGCATGGGCTACTATGACGTGATCACCCCCAAGGTGATTCTGCGTAATGTGTTGGAAAACCCCGGCTGGTATACCGCGTATACCCCGTATCAGGCTGAAATCGCTCAGGGTCGCCTCGAAGCACTGCTGAACTATCAACAGATGGTCATCGACCTGACCGGCATGGAGCTGGCCAATGCATCGCTGCTGGACGAAGCCACTGCCGCTGCCGAAGCGATGGCCATGGCCCGTCGGGTGGGCAAGGCCAAGAGCAATGCCTTCTTCGTCGATGTTGATTGCTTCCCGCAGACCATCGATGTCGTCAAGACCCGTGCGGCCTTCTTTGGCTTCGAGCTGGTCTTCGGCAAGGCTCAGGATGCCGCTCTGCACGACGTGTTCGGTGCCCTGCTGCAATACCCGAACCAAACAGGCGAGCTGGTCGATATGCCTGCCATCATCGCGGCGCTGAAGGGCAAAGGCGTCATCACCGCCGTCGCCACCGACCTGATGGCCCTGCTGATGCTGAAATCGCCCGGTGAAATGGGCGCAGATATCGCCCTGGGCTCCGCGCAACGCTTTGGCGTGCCGATGGGCTTCGGTGGCCCGCATGCTGCCTTCTTCGCGACCATGGACGAGCACAAGCGCTCGGTGCCGGGCCGCATCATCGGCGTCTCGGTCGATGCCCGTGGCAAGAAAGCCCTGCGCATGGCGCTGCAGACCCGCGAACAGCATATCCGCCGCGAAAAGGCAAATTCAAACATCTGCACCTCGCAGGTGTTGCTGGCCAATATCTCATCGTTCTATGCGGTCTATCACGGCCCGGTCGGCCTCAAGCGCATCGCTAGCCGCATTCACCGCCTGGCGGCCATTTTTGCGGAAGGGCTGAAGCAGACCAAGCTGAATGTGCTGAACACCAGCTTCTTCGACACCTTGCACATCGAGCTGGGCAGCCATGCGGGCGATGTCTACCAGGCAGCACAGGCAGCGGGCTACAACCTGCGCCGTGTCAGCGCAACCGTATTGGGCGTGTCCTTCGATGAGAAATCGACCCGCGCCGATGTCGAAGCGCTGTGGGCAGCCTTCGGTGCCAATGGCCATTCAGTCGATACCATCGACAACCTGCTGGCCGATGGCAGCGGCATTCCGGTCGGCTTGGCCCGTGAATCGGCCTACCTGACCCACCCGGTGTTCAACCGCTACCACACCGAACACGAGATGCTGCGTTATATTAAGCGCCTCGAAAACAAAGATCTGGCATTGAATCACTCGATGATCAGCCTCGGCTCATGCACCATGAAGCTGAACGCCACCAGCGAGATGATTCCAGTCACCTGGTCCGAATTCGGTGACATGCACCCCTTTGCACCGCTGGATCAAGCCCAGGGCTATCTGGAAATGATCAACGGCCTCGACAGCTTCCTGCGGGCCATCACCGGCTTCGACGCCATCTGCATGCAGCCCAACTCGGGCGCGCAGGGCGAATACGCCGGTCTGGTTGCCATCCAGCGCTATCACACTTCGCGCGGCGAAGGGCATCGTAATGTCTGCCTGATTCCCAAGTCAGCGCACGGCACCAACCCCGCCACCGCTCAGATGGCCAATCTGGAGGTCATCGTGGTCAACTGCGATGACAACGGCAACGTGGATGTCGCAGACCTGAAAGCCAAGGCTGAGCTGCATTCCAAGCACCTGAGCTGCCTGATGATCACCTACCCGTCCACCCATGGCGTATTCGAAGAGGCGATCAAGGACATCTGCGACATCGTCCACCAGCACGGCGGCCAAGTGTATATGGATGGTGCCAACCTGAATGCGCAGGTCGGCCTCACTCAGCCCGCGCTGATCGGTGCCGATGTGTCGCACATGAACCTGCACAAGACCTTCTGCATTCCACACGGCGGCGGTGGCCCCGGCATGGGTCCGATTGGCCTGAAGGCACATCTGGCGCCCTTTACCAGCAACCACGCGGTACAGCCGATCGAAGGCCCGAACCAGGGCCAGAGCGCGGTTTCCGCAGCGCCTTACGGCTCAGCCTCGATTCTGCCGATCTCGTACATGTATATTGCGATGATGGGCGCCCAAGGCATGAAGACCGCAACCCAAGTGGCATTGCTGAATGCCAACTACATTGCCACCAAGCTGGCACCACACTACCCCGTGCTGTATACCGGTAGCCAGGGCCGCGTCGCGCATGAGTGCATCATCGACATCCGCCCGATCAAGGCTGCGTGCGGCATCAGCGAGGTCGATATCGCCAAACGCCTGATGGACTATGGCTTCCATGCGCCGACCATGTCCTTCCCAGTGGCAGGCACCATCATGATCGAGCCGACCGAGTCCGAATCCAAGGCCGAGCTGGATCGCTTCATCGAAGCATTGATCGCGATCCGCCATGAGATCCGCAAAGTCGAGGCGGGTGAATGGACAGCGGACAACAACCCGCTGAAACATGCGCCGCACACCCAGTCAGACGTGATCGGCAACGAATGGAGCCGCCCATACAGCCAGCAGACCGCTGTCTTCCCGCTGCCGTGGGTGGGCGACAACAAGTTCTGGCCAAGCGTCAACCGTATCGATGACGTATATGGCGACCGGAACCTGTTCTGCGCCTGCGTACCGATGGACGAGTACGCCAGCTGAAGCCAGCACTTGAAGTAGTAAACGCCACCCCGTGCAAGCGGGGTGGCACGATATCGCATCAGAACTGGCGCCAGCCCGGGCAAACCCTACCCTGACAGCCCTGGCGGGTGCGTGTACGCTATATGTGGCTGACAGACTGCTCCCGGCGGCGTTCCTTTGCTTGCCCACCCCGCCAGAGCGTGGATCTGAACAAAGCTGCCAGCCCAACCTGCCATTTCTTGTTCGGAGAACCCGCATGTCTGTGTTTCTGGTATTGACCGTCATTGGCGATGACAAACCCGGCCTCGTTGAACAGCTCTCCACCACCATCAGCCGCCATCAAGGCAACTGGCTGGAGTCATCGATGTCCCATCTCGCCGGGAAATTCGCCGGCATTCTCAAAGTCAGCGTCCCCAACAACCAGGCGGATGCACTGAAAGCCGCACTGGGCAACCTGGCCCAGCTGAAGGTGATCGCAGAGACATCCATCGAATCCTCGCTGCGACAATTCAATCGCAGATTGAATCTGACCCTGGTTGGACATGACCGCATCGGCATCATCCGCGAGGTGTCGCAGGTGCTGGCCAAATACGCGGTGAACGTCGAAAAGCTGACCACCTATACCAGCAGCGCCGCCATGTCCGGTGACCTGTTGTTCCACGCCAAGGCCGAGCTGGAAGCCGATAAAAGCCTGGATGCACCCGCCTTGAAACAGGAGCTGGAGCAGTTGTCCAATGATCTGATCGTTGATATCACCCTCGATGAAATCATTGCCGCCTGAATCCAGGCTTTATCAACCCAGGCAGCTCGCCGTCCGCGAATTCATGCATATTCGCGGCAAGTCGCATCAGTTCTGGCATTGGGGACAACCTCACGCCCCCTTGCTGGTGATGTTGCATGGCTGGATGGACAGCGGCATCTCGTTCCAGTTTCTGGTAGACGCGCTCCAGCAAGATTGGCACGTGGTGGCGCCCGATTGGCGCGGCTTCGGTGGCAGCGAATGGAACCAGGGCAGCTATTGGTTCCCCGACTATGTGGCCGATCTGGATGCCATGCTGTTGGCCCTGTCCCCAGCCGCTCCGGCCAGATTGGTCGGCCATAGCATGGGCGGCATTGTGGCGTGCCTGTATGCGGGCCTGCGCCCGTCACGGGTCGAGAAGCTGGTATCGATCGAGGGATTTGGCCTGCCTACCACCCAGCCCGATCAATCCATCCAGCGGATGCGGAACTGGCTGGATGAACAGCACCAGCCACCCAGCTTTGGTGACTACACCGCCGATGTCATCATCGCCCGCCTGATGCGCAACAACCCCCGCCTGCCCCGTGACAAAGCGGTTTTTCTGGCACAGCACCTGGCCAAGCAGACCGGTTCGGATCAATGGATCTATTGTGCCGATCCGTCCCACAAAATGGTGAATCCCGTGCTATATCGACTGGAAGAAGCCAAAGCCATCTGGCGCGAAGTCACCGCGCCGACACTTTGGCTTGCCAGCGATAGCGACTGGCTGCCCAATTGGCTGAAGGAAACGCCGAGCGAATTCAAACAACGGACCGATTGCTTCCAGACCTTTCACTACCAGCAGATCACCGATTGTGGGCACATGCTGCACCAGGATCAACCCGCCCACGTCGCTGCCGCCATCGAAACATTCCTCATGGCCGCCCCCACCTGACGTAATACGATGAATGCAGAGCGGGCCCGATTCAACTGAAGAGGTTCCACGGCCTGCACCCAGACCCTGCCCAAGCGCACCAGCCCGCCCCTGAGTCGAGCACGCAGCGGTTCATGGCTGGGCTTGCTGCCTTATCATAACTTTTTCCGCTAACCATATTCGGAATTATCATTATTTTGCATATACACGCTGTGGTATGCTGGCCCGTCATGATAGTCAGGCTGCGAAATCCACTGGATATCGCACCAATGCCAATACAAAAAACGGTTGTGTCAGGCCGGTCATAGGCACCCAACCGATGGGGATACCACACCATGTATATCTACGACGACATCGATCAGCGAATCATCGATGAGCGCGTTGCCCAATTCCGCGACCAGACCCGCCGCTATCTGGCCGGCGAGCTGACCGACGATGAGTTCCGCCCGCTGCGCCTGCAAAATGGCCTGTATATCCAGCGCCATGCGCCGATGCTGCGCGTGGCCATCCCCTACGGTGAGCTGAACACCCGCCAGCTGCGTAAACTGGCTGACATCGCCCGCCGCTATGATCGTGGTTACGGCCATTTCAGCACACGCCAGAACATCCAGTTCAACTGGCCCGCGCTGGAGGCCGTGCCGGAAATCCTGGCTGAATTGGCCACGGTACAGATGCACGCCATCCAGACATCGGGCAACTGCATCCGCAATACCACCACCGATCAGTTCGCAGGTGTCACTGCTGATGAAATCATCGACCCGCGCCCCTACTGCGAGTTGATCCGCCAGTGGTCAACCTTCCACCCCGAATTCGCGCACCTGCCGCGTAAATTCAAAATTGCCGTCAATGGTGCGATCGATGACCGGGCAGCAGTCTGGGTTCACGATATCGGCCTCAACCTGCGCCATGATTCGGATGGGCAGATCGGCTTTCAGGTCATCGTGGGTGGCGGCCTGGGCCGGACACCAATTGTGGGCGCAGTGATTCGGGAATTCCTGCCCCGTGAGCATCTGCTGACCTATCTCGATGCCATCTTGCGGGTCTACAACCGTTTTGGCCGTCGTGACAACAAATACAAGGCGCGGATCAAGATCCTGGTCAAAGCACTGAGCCCAGCGGTCTTTGCCCAGAAGGTGGAAGCGGAGTGGGCCCACCTTCAGGACGGCCCTGCGACGGTTCCCGCTGCGGAATTCGAACGCCTGGAAGCATTCTTTGTCGATCCCGCCTATGAAAAGCTGCCAATGGAAGATGCAGGATTCCGCGCTGCCATGGCAGGCAACAAAGCCTTCAGCAAGTGGGTTGAGCGCAATGTCCGGGCGCATAAGGTGCCTGGCTATGCAGCCGTCACCCTGTCATTGAAGGCCACCGGCACTGCCCCTGGCGATGCCACTGCCGACCAGATGGATGCAGTGGCTGATCTGGCCGACCAATACAGCTTTGGTGAATTGCGGGTCAGCCACGAACAGAACCTGATCCTGGCCAACGTCAAACAGGCCGACCTGTATGCCTTGTGGGAGCTGGCCAAGACCAACGGCCTCGCCACCGCCAACATCGGGCTCCTGACTGATATGATCTGCTGCCCAGGCGGTGACTTCTGTGCGCTGGCCAATGCCAAATCCATTCCCGTGGCTGAAGCCATCCAGCAACGCTTTGAGGACCTGGATTACCTCTACGATATCGGTGAACTCGACCTGAACATTTCAGGCTGCATGAACTCCTGTGGTCACCATCACATTGGTCATATCGGCATCCTGGGGGTCGATAAGAATGGTGAGGAGTGGTACCAGATATCGATTGGCGGTGCGCAAGGCAATCATGCCTCCTTAGGCAAGGTCATCGGCCCCAGCTTTGCACGTGCCGACATGCCAGATGTCATCGAAAAACTCATCCACATCTACCTGACCCGTCGCCAGGATGAAGAACGATTCATCGATACCGTTCGCCGGATCGGCATCGAGCCATTCAAGGAGCATGTCTATGCCAAAGCTCATTAAGCAGCGTCAGATCATCGATGACCATTTTGTCGTACTGCGCAAAGCCGACGATGGCAGCCTGCCCGCACTCCCCTCGCAAGGTGACGTGATCGTGCCCCTGGCCAGCTGGCGGAGCGAACGCGACCAACTCTTGGCCAGGGAAGGTGCAATCGGCGTATGGCTTGCCCCGGATGAAGAGCCTGCCGACATTGCCGATGATCTGGCCCATTTCGCCGTCATCGCGATCGACTTCCCAGCCTTTACGGACGGGCGCGGCTTCTCCACCGCACGCCTGTTGCGTGAGCGCTATGGCTACCAAGGCGAGCTGCGGGCCATCGGTGATGTCTTCAAGGACACCTTGTTCTATCTGGCGCGCTGTGGCTTCAATGCCTTTGCAGTCAGGCCAGACAAGAATATCGACGACGCCCTGCTGGCATTGGATGACTTCAGTGACAGCTACCAGACCGGCGTCGATCAACCCGTGCCATTATTCAGGCGACGTGTCGCCTGAACGGCCATCAAGCCCAAGCCTCTGTATCAGGCAGCAAGGCATCATCAAAATACGCCGCATCATGCGGCGTATTTTTTTAAAAAAATCAAGAAAACAATCGATTAAGCAAACACCCCGATTCATACCATTATCATGTTAAGGTAAGGTTCAGCCTATTCCGATAGACTGCCGCCAGTTTGTTCGCAACGAGATTCAGGAGTTTTCCATGTTCAAGCAGCTTGCATGCGTCTTAGCCACAGTTGGCCTGATGGCCAGCACAGCCGCCAATGCGGGCGATATCGATGGAAATGCCGTGATTGGCGGCGCGGTGGGTGGTGCTCTGGGCACAGCCATCGGCAGCCAAGTGGGTGGCCGTGATGGTGCCATCATCGGCGGTGCGATTGGCGGCGCCACCGGCGCAGCTGTCGGCTCCAATGTCTCCAAGCGTCGTGAGGCCCGTGTCGTGCGTGAACGTGAGGTGGTGTATGTCGATCGCCATGGCCATCGTGGCCGGGGCCGAGGGCATGGCCACCGTCATCACCGCCACCACGACGACGATTGATGTTGTCCGTACCACCCTCTCTTCCTTGATACTTGCCGCGCAGATTTGCGCGGCTTTTTTATTCCTCCCCATCCAAGTCATCTATAGGCTTTCCCCATATTTAACTTCGTGATGTTTTGTCTATACAATGGGGCTTCCAGTCATTCAAGTAAACTGGGAACCGGCGCCAGACCGGAACATGTTCACATTTGACAACCTGCATCGCATTTGATCGCCAGACCAAGTGACGACAGCTTGCCATATTGGACACATACAGCATTCAGACAGCATCGAGGGGACTCACTATCATGATCAGCGTCTTTGACCTGTTCTCAATCGGTATCGGGCCATCCAGCTCGCACACCGTCGGCCCGATGAAGGCCGCATTGGCATTTGTAGATCAGCTCCGTCAACAGCAACAACTGGGGGCCGTCACCCGCGTCAAAGCTGACTTATATGGCTCGCTCGCACTCACCGGCCAAGGCCACGGCACAGTCAGCGCCACATTGCTCGGGCTGGAGGGCAAGCATCCACGCACCATCGAGCCAGCCTTGGTCGGGCCACGCGCACTAGCCATCCAGCAGGAAAACGCCATGATGCTGGCGGGCACCCACCCCATCCCGTTCGACTTCACAAAAGACCTGCTGCTGCACAAACACGAATTCCTGCCCAAGCACGCCAACGGTATGCGTTTTTCCGCGTTCGACAGCCAGGGCAAGCCACTGTTGTTGCAAACTTGGTATTCGATCGGTGGGGGTTTTGTCGTGCAGGAAGAGGAATTCGGCACCGATCAACCCACGGTCACCGTCCCCTTCCCCTTCTCGAACGCTGATGAGCTGCTGGCGCACTGTCGCAAACAGGGTAAATCGATTGCCTCACTGGTCTGGGAGAACGAACGCGCCCGGGCCAGCCGGGAAGAGCTACGCGCACGCGGCCTGGAGATTGCGCAAGTCATGCATGAATGCGTGGCCGCCGGCTGCCGCCACGAGGGCATTCTGCCGGGCGGGCTCAATGTCAGACGCCGCGCACCCTCTCTATACAAAAAGCTCTCCGCCCAGCACGCCGCGGGTCAACACAACGCCATGCTGTGGCCCATGCTCTACGCCATGGCGGTGAATGAGGAAAATGCAGCCGGCGGTCGGGTCGTGACCGCCCCAACCAATGGCGCCGCAGGCATCGTACCCGCCGTGCTGGAGTACTATCGGAACTACATCCCCGGCGCCAATGACGACCGTATCATCGAGTTCCTGCTGACCGCAGGCGCGATCGGCCTGTTATACAAGATGAATGCCTCCATTTCAGGCGCAGAGGTCGGCTGCCAGGGCGAAGTGGGCGTTGCCTGCTCGATGGCTGCCGGCGCGCTGGCTGCAGTCATGGGCGGCACGCTGGCACAGGTTGAGAATGCTGCAGAAATTGCCATGGAGCACCATCTGGGTATGACCTGTGACCCAGTCGGTGGATTGGTGCAAATCCCCTGCATCGAGCGCAACGGCATTGCTGCCGAGCAGGCCATCAAGATCGCCCAACTGGCCTTGCTTGAAGATGGGGACCACAAGGTATCACTCGACACAGTGATTCAAACCATGTACGAAACCGGCAAGGACATGCAACAACGCTATAAAGAAACCTCACAGGGCGGGCTGGCCGTCAACGTCATCGAGTGCTGACAGGCGGGTAGCGAACGGCTTGGCTGCAGCCAAGCCAATCACCACCCTCGCGTGGCTCGCGCAAATCGTGCGAGCTGCGCCACCTGCTGCGTCAACAATTCTGCCGCCTCTGTCTGCGCCTGCACCAATGTCATCGGCCCGCAGACCACGGAAAACAGCCCGTCAAACTCCGCTGACAGCTTTTCAATATCTGCCTTCACCAACCCGCCAGACACCAGCGTCACCGGCACACCCGCCGCCCGCGCCAGGCGTGCCACCTCAACCGGGGCCTTTCCAGACAAGGTCTGCGCATCCGTCCGCCCCTCTCCGGTCAACACCCAATCTGCCTGCGCAATTGCTGCGGGCAAGCCAATCCTATTGGCGATCTGGCGAGCACCGGACTGCTGCACCCCACCCAGGCACTGCAAGGCAAACCCCAGCCCACCCGCCGCGCCAGCACCGGGTGATTGCGCCACCTCACCCACTCGCAGCACCGATTGCAACAAGCCCGCATAGCGCCCCAAGATACAGTCGAATTCATCACACTGCGCAGGCAACATCCCTTTCTGCGGCCCAAACACATAGCTCGCACCAGATGCGCCGCACAATGGATTGACCACATCGCTCAAGATGGAAAGGGAACCCCCCCGCAATCGGGCATCCAATCCCGACGCCTCCACGCTTGCCAACACCCCCAAACCTGTCAGGGTAGGCACAATCGGGTGGCCCGCATGGTCCAGAAACCGGCAACCCAACTCCGCCAACATGCCCACGCCCCCGTCATTAGTTGCCGAGCCACCCAACGCCACCTCAATATGTGTCGCGCCCCGCTCCAATGCATGCCGGATCAGGCGCCCCACCCCAGCAGTCGTCCGATCC